>CALJKZ010000222.1 GCA_937983085.1 uncultured Gemmatimonadales bacterium | reverse complement strand
ATCGTCAACTCGGTGACGGGCCCGCCGAGGGCCAGGAGCGTGCCCGCCCAAAGAGCGAACATCGACGTCATGAGGAGCCTCCCTGGCGCCTGGAAACAAAGTTCATGATTTCTCGGTCAACTGAATCGAAGACTTCCACATCCACGACCACGGCGTCGCGTCGGATCTCGACGATGGTCGTGTTGCCGATGTTGTCGCCCACCTTCAGGTAGTAGGCGTCCCCGTCGATGGGGCTCATGGTCCCGTCCTCGGCGACCTGCACGCCGCCCGTGCTCAGCACGGCGACGCTGGAAGCCGGGTCGGAGGAGTACATGATTCCGATCAGGCTGAGCTGCTCGTATCGGACGCCGCCGGCCGCTCCCAAGAGGGGCCGGAAGGGGTTACGCCGAGTGAACGACGGGTAGGAGAACACCTCCCGTTCGAAGACCAGCTCCGTCTCGCCGGCCGCGGGCGGTGGAGGCTGTGGATCCTGGGCCTCGACGCTTCCGGGGGCGGCCAATGCAAAGGCGGTCAGGAGCCCCGCCGCGAGCACGTGTGTGAGTCTCATGATCAACCCTCGGGGAGTTCGGCGGGGGCGACGGTGCTTTGATCCGGGAGCACATACGTCTCGATCCGGAACGTCGCGACCACCGGCGACTCCATGTCGGGGAAGGTGGTTGCATTCGGGAACAGCTCGACTTCGACCTGAACCGGCGTGACGATCCGCGACAGACTCGCCACCTCGGTGAGGAAGCGAGCGACGTCGTGGTACTCACCCACGACGGACATCTGGTAGCCGGTCTGGTTGTAGGGGCCCGCAGCCTGCGTAGGCTCGGGGTCCAGGCCCTGGACCTCCACGCCGACCAGACGGGCGCGTCGCTGGATGTCGTCCAGCAGCACCGCCACCTCTTCCTGCGCGGGGATCAGCTCCTCGAGACGCGAGACGTGGCGCTGGTACAGCGCCATGCGCTCCTCGAGATCCTGTCCACCGCGGGCGAGGATGACCTGCGCCTGGCGGTTCTGGATGTCCAGCGTCTCCAGCCGCTCACGGACGACATCCATCTCTTCGACCTTGGGCGTCTGGTAGTACATGTAGAACGGCACGATAGCGAGGAGGAAGATGATCCCCATCACCATGTAGTTCCGCTGCGTCGGATCGGTGGGATTGTACCAGGCCATGATCAACCTCCCGGCCCAGCGCTCTGCGCCTGGACCGTCCCGTCATCGAAGAGGGGAACCGTTTCGAGTTCGTCCATGCCGGGCGACTCGTACGCCATGATGAGCTCGAACATGTAGACCAGGTCCTCGGGGCTCTCCTCGGAGGCCACCTGCTGACTCGTCTCCAGGCTCACACCTCTCAGGAAACGGGAAGCCTCCAGTCGACGCATGAAGCTCGTGATGGCGAAGTACGACGCCGCACGCCCCGTGACGCGGATGGTGAGCGGGTTCTCGCCGGTGTAGAGGACCTCTCGAAGCCATGTGTAGTCCGGGACGGCGGCCGCCACTTCGTCCAGGATGTGCGGCCACGTGTACCGGTGGGCGTCAATCTCCTGAATGATGGCGACCCGAGCCTGGATTGAGTCGGCCCGCGCACGCAACTCGTTGGTCCGCTGGATGATGGCCGCGTTGCGCGTGGAGTCGTCGATGGCCGTCTGGAGCTGGACCTGGAGCTCCGACTCCTGCGAACGGAGGCTGAGGAACATGAAGCCCGTGTACCCGATGGCGATGACGGCTGCAGCTGCGAGGAAGATCTGGTACGGATCCGCCGACGCGCCGCCGCCCCCTCCACCCCCGGGACGTAGGTTCTTCAGAGCGTCCAGGCTGAAAGAGAATCCGCCTGCGGATCCCTTCTTTCCCCCCGGAAGAAGATTGACTTCGATCACAGTATCGCTGTCCTCATCCTAGGCCCTGAGGGCCAGTCCGAGTGGCAACAGCAGCATTGGAGCAGCCTCGTCGATCGCGATGTCACCCGCCGCGCCGGGCCGTACGGGCACCCGCTCGAAGGGATTGACCAGCTCGGTCTCGACGTTCATGCGCTGAGCGAGGGTCTGGCTCATGCCCGGAATCCGGGCCCCACCGCCGCTGAGGTAGATGCGACCGACAGAGTCGCCGTCCTCGCGGGTCATCAAGAATGCGCTGGCTCGCTCGATTCCGACAGCGACTTCGTCGGCGGAGGCCGCCACGAAGCTGTCGAGGTCGGCCGCGGTCTCGCGGGCCTGCACGACGTCTTCGGCCTGCTCCGCCGTGAGCCCCCTCTCCCGCTGCAGATCCTCGCGGATCTTCCGTGAGCCGAAGGGAATGTCCCGGGTCAGGATGGGAATGCCGTTCTCGAGGATGCTGACGTTCGTGGTCTCGTGACCGATGTTCACGAGAGCGACGATGCCGTCGAGGCGGTCGGGATAGTTGTGCTCGAACGCGTTGTGCAGGGCGAAAGCGTCGACGTCGATGACGACGGGGTTCACCCCGGCGTCCTGAAGGAGGCCGACCTTGTTGTCCACCAGCTCGCGCTTGGCGGCGACCAGGAGCACTTCCATCTGGAGCCCGTCGCCGTTGGGGTCGAGAATCTGGAAGTCCAGCTCGACACTCTTGATGTCGAAAGGCACGTGCTGCTCGGCTTCCCAGCGGATCATCTCACGAGCGTCGGACTCCTTCATCCGATCCATCTCGATCTTCTTGATGATCACGTCATGGCCGCCCACCGCGGTGACGACCTCGGCGCCCTTGACCCCCATCTCCTGGAAGAGGCCCATGACCGCGTCGGAAACCAAGCCGTAGTCCATGATCTCCCCCTCGACGATGGCGTCGGGGAGAAGGGGTCGCATAGCGACGCGGACCACCTCGGGCTGATCGCCGGAGTGGTCGACTTCTACGACCTTCACGAACCCG
>CALJKZ010000221.1 GCA_937983085.1 uncultured Gemmatimonadales bacterium | reverse complement strand
ACGACACCGGTCTGGCGATCGATCTTCCGGTCGTACTTGATGGTCTCGTAGCGGTACCGACCGCGTTCGTCGGTGAGAGACGCCGCCGAGAGGGCCTTACGCGCTTCGTCCCATATCCGGGCCACGAGCGCGCCTTCCGCGCCAGGCCGGACGGTGCAGCGATCGGCTTCCAGCTCGACCTCGATCCCTTCCAGTTGGATGGCGCTGGACTCCATCCTCACTTCCTCGGTGAACGTCGCCCCGTCGGAGATGTCGAAGACCTGCGTCTCCGTCGTGCCCATTCCGATCATCTCCACGCGGACGCGGTAGCTCCCGGCGGGGATCCCCACGAAGAGTGCCCTGCCGCGCTCGTCGGTGAGGGTGTTCTTCACCGTCTGACCCTGGCTGTCGTCCAGGTAGGCCAGCGCGCCGACGACGGGGCCGGCGGTCTCGCCGTGGACGACCCGGACGAGGACCGTCTGTGCGGAGGTGGAAGCGGAAAGGAGGAGCGCCAGAACCACGGCGCCCATCATGGGGCGAAGGTAGGACATGGGGACCGTCAGGGGGACACGGAGTCGATGCAACGAGCAAGCCATCAATGGTACGGACACCCGCGGCCCTGGTTCCGCTGTCAGGCCATCACTCGAACGAGGCTTGAATCCCTTGCCCGGCGTTCGACGTCAGCGGTTCCGCTCGTACATCAGGTTGCGTGGCATGACCGCCCACTCGAAGTCCCTGAAGAAAACACCGCCATCCTGTACGCGGATATCGAACCGGGTCGTGGCCACACGAGCCCGGATCAGCGTTCCCAGAAGATCGTCGAAGTCGTTGGTCAGGTCCGCATCCATATGACTTCCTGCCGTGGCGGTATCGCCGTCGGTGAAGAGCAGGAAGGTGTCCCAATCGACGACGCCCTCGGCCAGGGTAGCCGCCTCCATGACGCCCGCGGAGTCGAACGACTGGGCCCGGAAGAGCGTCGAATCCTGCTCGAAGTAGACGATGGGCTGCAGCTTCTGCACCGAGGTGCCCGACCGATCGAGCTGGAGGCCTCCCGCGAAGGCGGCCCGGTGATTCATGAACGTGGTGTCGCCGAGGAACTCGATCTGGAAGCGGGTTCCCACGTCACGAACCGCGGTGATGAGAATGAGGCGGCGCTGCGTCGCCGATTGAAGGCGAGCCAGGTCACCGGGAGCGAAGTCGAAGTTCCCGAAGGCGTCATACTCGAGGTCGAGGCAGAGCGCCCCGCACGTTCCGCCCGGAGGCAGGGGGTTCGGCGAACTCGGCGGCGGCCACATCTGGTGCGCCGGAGCCATCGTGGGCTCGAAGGGCACGTGCAGGATCATCAGCGTGTCGCCGAAGGTGTGCAGCGTACCGAAGTCGCGTTGGCTCTCGATCCCGACGCCCACCGTCTGAAGGTCGCGACGAAGGCTCATGCCGATGAAGCGGCCGTTCCGGTATACCTCTTCGCGTAGCTTGTTGCCCTCCACATCACGCACGGTGGAGATGGCGAAACTCAGGGACGCCGCCACGACGACGAGTCCCACGGTCATGGAAATCAGCAGCTCCACCAGTGTGAAGCCTCGGCGGTCAGAAAGCGCCATCGTACACCCACGTCGTCAGTCGGATAGGATTCGTGCGGGGCGCCGTCACGATGACCGTGACACCCACGAGATTGCTGCCGTGAGCGGAGAGCGTGACCTCTCGGGTGTAGACGCCGCTGGCGTCGGGCTGTCCTGACTCGTCCACACGTTGTAGGGGGACGGCTGTAATCGTGAGGGGATCCATGCCGCGGATCTCCTCCATCATGGTCTGGGCGATATAGATCGCCTGATTCCTCTGGGAGCCGATGGTCTGCATGGCCAACGACTGGGTCAGCACGTTGGACACGCTGAGGACACCCACGGAGAGGAGAATCAGCGCCACCAGGACCGACACCAGGCTGAAGCCTGCGTCCGACCGACGGACCGCCGTCCGGATCCGATCCTCACGCGTCGGCTGTCCATCCGGCACCGCCTGCTCGGGTACTCCCGCCGGATCGGGTCGCATGGTCTCGGTTCTCATCGCCATTCTCCCGGCGAGCCCGGCCACCAGCGCCAGGCCCTGAAAGCCCCCGACGACGAAACCCTGATAGCGGAGACCGCCGAGTTGTCTCGGGAGTGGGTCAAGTAGATGGTGCCCTGGGTGCCCCACGGGGTGGGGATCGCCTGGTCGTCGAGCTCCAGCATGTTGGAGGGCAGGGTCACCGCGCCGGGCAACGGGTCCCCCGGGAAGGCGTCGGCGGAGCCCCGACCGAAGACCACCAGATCGTCGAGGGACTGCACGCCGAAGTCGGGGAAGGCCGCCAC
>CALJKZ010000220.1 GCA_937983085.1 uncultured Gemmatimonadales bacterium | reverse complement strand
GAACAGGCTGAGGAGGCCCGGGTCTTGGCAGCTGAGGACGCATATGTGGCCGCGGTGATCAACGCAGACGAAGCTGCCCTCCGCCTATACCTCCGTGTTCGTGAAGCGGAACGACGAGTGGCGACTGTTAGCCCTGCATATGGATCGACTTTCTGCCCAGCAGTAGCCCCGCTTCGCCTCAGAGGCTCCGATACGTAGCGCGCACGAACCACATGGTCGCGATCGTGCCGCCGACCAGCAGCGCGAAAGTACCGATCCCGATGGATACCCCGACGGGGCCAGGGACGGGCCATGGTTCCATCCCCTGGGCGACAAGGAGCTCCTGATAATGGAGCACCTGAAACGTGGCGCTGAGGTTCCTCAGAATCAGAACCGCGGCGTAGAGCGCATAGAGACCCACTCCGAGCCGAAAGATTGACTTGGTAATCCGGTCGCCCCCGACGTGCACGGCCACGAGCAAGGCGAAAGTGAACGTGGTCCAGATCTGAAGCTGTGAGTCCATGAGCGCGAGGCCGGAGTAGATGGACTCGTAGATGAGATCAACGCCCATGGGAGCTCTCCCAGCTTTGGTGGGTTGGCGACAGAGGATGACGCCTCGTGATAGCTTCTACCGCCGATCCACGCTACCGAGAGGTGGGGTGGTCGTCGGCAACAGGCGCCATGGGCCCGCACCCTAACAACCTCCAGAAGCGGCGGACTGAGTGAGCGAATTCGAGTTCGTCTCCGTGTTGATGTCGATGGTCGTGGGTCTCGGAATCGCCCACCTCTTGCGCGGCGTGGCTCAGGCCGTGCACGAGCGAAAGCAGTCGCCGATCGATTCAGTTCACATGGTTTGGACCGCTGCCGTTTTTCTCAATCTCGTCTTGAACTGGTGGGTTCTGTTTTCTTGGCGCGACCACGACGTATGGAGCTTCACCCTCTTCCTCTCACTGATCGGGTGGGTGGTCGCCCTTTATCTGCCAGTGGTGTTCCTTTACCCGCCAAACAAGCCGGCAAGCGCTGGCTGGTCCCTGGTCTATCAAGAGAATCGCCAGTGGTTCATGGGCGGATTGGCGTGCATGGCGGTCGCTGATGTTTGGATCACGTTTCTCCGCGGCGATCTGCTGGATCCTCCCATCTACTTGCCCTTCGTTGGACACTACTTCGTGCTTTGGCTGTCGGGTGCCTTCATCGCATCGTCCAGGTACCAGCGGTTTTTGGCGTGGTACACGCTCTTGAGTCTCACGGCATGGGCGTTGGTCGTGCGGCGATTCCTAACGTGACCACATGTGGCATTGGATGCGGCACTCAGTTTGGCGTGACTCGCTGCAGGTAGCTGCGTTCGGGTGTGGCCGGGAGTCAAATGAGGGAGGAGTGGGCGCGGTGCCCCCACCAAGGAATTGGTGCAGACGCGTGAGACCATGCCGGAAGCGCCGCGCGCTTGTGGCCTCGGTGCAGGCGCGTTAGATGGTGCTGCCGGGAGACTCGTCGGGAGGGACAGATGTGGTGGTCCGAGCTCATCCAGCGCCTTGGTGACAATGCGGACGTGATCGCTGCCTTGGGACGGGGGGTCGGCGAGGTCCAAGGACGTTGGAGGCCGGAGGAAGGTCAGTGGTCATTCGTCGAGGTCTTGAACCATCTCGCTGACGAAGAGGTCGAAGACTTTCGGACCCGACTTCGAATGACCCTGGAGCATCCGGAGCGAGAGTGGCAGCCCATCGACCCCGAAGGGTGGGCTGCTGAGCGAGCGTATCGAAGCAGGAACGTTGAGGAGTCACTTCAGCGTTTCTTGACGAAT
This sequence comes from uncultured Gemmatimonadales bacterium, assembly GCA_937983085.1. Taxonomy (GTDB): domain Bacteria; phylum Gemmatimonadota; class Gemmatimonadetes; order Longimicrobiales; family Gaopeijiaceae; genus UBA2589. The sequence goes on along the minus strand of CALJKZ010000220.1, from coordinate 1,590 downwards.
CGCGAAGAGTCTATCGCTTGGCTCACCACCCTCCGCGATCCTGACTGGACGGCGTGCCACGTTCGGGAGGGTGGCGAGCGCATCACGGCTGGAGACCTTCTGGCTTCCTGGGTAGGGCACGACTTCATTCATATCCGCCAGTTGAACCGCTTGCATCGTCAGTATCTGTTGCATTCAGTCTTGGACTTCTCCCCGGACTATGCCGGCTCGTGGTAGAGGGGGGAGAGCAGGAGTGCGCCAGCAGAATCCGAGAACGTTAGGCTTCACAAGAGATGGGCGGGGTGGGATAGTGCGATTCTGCAAGGTGCTGTTGTGCGTGCTGTTCACTGCGTTGGCGTGCGACCAGGCGGCACCGCCAGATCTCATCACGACTCAGTTCCTCGAGGTGGCCATTCAGGGCGGCCTACATCTTGAGTCATTGGAGGGGCCCTCAGGCCTCATCCCCGACCGACTCGATGAGGGCTCGTCTTCACCCAGCCTCGGTGCGGGTTCAGCCGGCCGTGCCATCTACTTGGGAGAGCTCTACAGCGCGACGTCGGATGCTCGCTTTCTCGAGCTGGCTACCCGACAGATGTCAGCTGCCCTGGTCGGAGACTCGTCGGTGGCGGGCGACTACTCACTGTACGGTGGTCTGGGTGGAATCGCCTTCGCGGCGGCGGAAGTGGGTCGGTTGGCCTCGGACATGGATCTGGTTGAAGCAGCCGATCGGCGGCTCGCGTCCATCGTAGCCGCATCTCCAAGCCGGGGCGGCGCGGGATGGGGCGGGGTCAACGACGTGATCGGTGGACTGGCCGGTACCGGACTGGTGCTCCTGCATGGCTACTCGCGGCGCGGGGATGCGAGCCTGCTGGATGCCGCGATCGAGATCGGTGACACTCTCCTGGCGCGCGCGGATTCACTGCCAGATTCTCGTCTCCGTTGGGAGCGAGGGGTGGAGACGCCCGTTGACCTGCCGAACTTTTCGCACGGAACGGCTGGGGTCGGGCTGTTCATGAGCCGCCTCGGTGCAACTGCGGCGCTGCCGAGGTTCAGTGAGGCGGCATCCTCTGCAACTCGCTACCTCATTTCGGTGGCCGACGAACGGGACGGACTCTTCTTGGTTCCGTACGGTGTCCCGAACGAGGGGTACGTGACCCGGTTCGATATCGGATGGGCCCACGGTCCGGCCGGCAGCGGCCGGATTCACTACGCCGACTGGATCGCGAACCGTTCCGAGAGCGGCGAGCGGCTCTTGGACCGGGCAGCACGGACGATCGTCGCGTCGGGCGTCCCTGGCGCGACCTCCGACTCGACGCTTTGGTCCGGCCCGTTCCAGATTGACCGACGTTTCGGGATGGCGGGGGTCGTGCCGTTCCTCATCGACGTTTCACGCGAACTCGGAGACGGCTCCTACGCGCTCGCGGCTGGCGAGATCGCCGAGTATATCCTGGGGCGTGCGACTGCCGGAGCAGATGGAGCGTTCTGGACCGTGCCGCTGTATGGCTTCCAGGGCGACGACGGGACTGCCGTGTTCACCAGCTACTTCTATGGAACTGCCGGAATGGGCCTGGCGATGCTGGAAGCACACTACATGATGTCCGGTGGTCAGCC
>CALJKZ010000219.1 GCA_937983085.1 uncultured Gemmatimonadales bacterium | reverse complement strand
CGGCGAGCTTGCGCAGGGATTCAGCAGCCCGGTCGTCCAGGTCCGGGCCGAGTAGAGCAAGCTGCGCAAGGCCCTCGTCGGACATCCGATCCATATCGAGCACAGCGTCTCGTAGGCGTTGCCTCGCTTGGTCCGGTCCATCCCCCGACCTTCGGCTCAGACCCCGCAGCCACGCCGTCATCAATTGATCTACGGCCTTGGTCACGGCCCCTCGAAGTGAAGCTACTTCGTCGCGGTGGTCGAGGAGCAGCGAGATAACCCCCCGGCCAGTCTCCGGGTCGAGGAAGGTAGCGCCTTCAGTGTACCGCTGCTTCAGCACGCGGATCAGACGCTGCAGCTCGGCTCCGTCATCTGCAACGAGACTCGGCCAAGCACCTTCGAGCGCCTGAGTCGGATCCCCAAGTGTCGCGAGCGCCTCCCAAGGAACATCTGCCCATCGGTCTCCATAGGCGGCGGCGAGGTCCGAATACTCCGATTGAAGCGCCCTCCGCTCACCCTCACAGTCCGGGAGAGAGTCCGCAAGGCGCGCTTGGCATGCGAGCCGAGCGGCACGCAAGGCCCAGCGTGGGGCGGTCGCGTCGCGAAGTTGGCTGTGATCAGACAGCAGCAAACGCGCCACTGCGAGATCGCGCACCAAGTCGTCAGCAAAGGAGTCTCGGGCCGTCCAGGCGAGACCCTCACCCAACGGCAGGAGCAGCCCATCGGAGCGCAACGAAGCGAGCGCGTGGACGTCCACTATCGGCCGCGGCTCGGAGCCCGGGAATAGCTCTCGTCGAGCGAGTTCGGCCAGCGCCGCGTCTCGTCCATCCGGCGTCGCTCCAGAATCGGTGACCTGCTCCTGATGGCGCACAAGTCGAAACCACACGGCCCGAAACACATCTCCTTCACAGAGCCCGCCGGTACCGAGCCCATCGGCGGCTTCAGAGCGAAGAACGACGTCTACGAGTCCGAGCCTGCGAACGAGCCACCTGGCCCGCGGCTGGTTCGCAATCCTCTGGAGAACCGGAAAGGCCTCCACGACCGCCTGTACCTCATCGTCCGCGAGCGCAGGAACATCGTGCCTACGTCCGGAGTCTGCTTCCGCCTTGGGGGCGATCTCGTCAATTGTCTGGTCGACCGCGGCGAGCGCGTCGCCGCGAGTCACGACCACGAGCTGCAGTCCTGCGTCAATCGCGGCAGCAGCGATATCCTGTAGCAGGCGGCGGCGGCCCTCGAGAACCGCCTCGCCTCCGTCAATAAGCAGCATCCGTCGCTGGGCGACCGACGTCGCGCCAAACACTTCCGCCAATGTCGACCCCAGAAGGTGCTCGAGTTCGGCGGTAGTGGCGGGAAGGTCGCGCAGGTTCAGGCAAGTCGCTTCCGCTCCACGTTCGTTCGCCAGCAGATCGAGCACCGAGAGCGTGAGGGCGGACTTCCCGCCGTCCGGCGGTCCAGGGAGGATGAGCGGATCGCCGGTCTGCAGCACTATGACCCGGTCCCGGCGAGCCTTACCTC
>CALJKZ010000218.1 GCA_937983085.1 uncultured Gemmatimonadales bacterium | reverse complement strand
TCGAGCGTCTTGTAGTCCGGAGCGGCCAGGGTACTCTCGTCCTGCCTCGGGTTCGCGTGCCAGGCGGCTGCGCGGGGCAGGGCTGCGGAGTCGGTACTCATCGCCGGGCCCTACGCAGAGCGCCCCGTCTCGGTTTCGACGGCGCCGTTGAGCGGCTCCTCCGCAACCCGTTAGCTTTCGCACTCGCGCCGCAGACACCGCCCGTTCGGGCCCCGGAAAGCTACGCGGGCGAGCCACCCCTGTCATGCAACCAACCACCGAAGCCGCTCCCCGGTCGGGCGCCGACCGCGAGAAGCAGGTCCAGCAGATCTTCTCGGAGATCGCGCCCCGCTACGACCTGTTGAACCACGTCCTGAGCCTGAACATCGATCGATCCTGGCGCCGAAAGGCGGTGGACCGTTTGGGCTGGACCGATCGTCCGGGCGGCGTCTATCTGGACGCCTGCGCCGGCACCTTCGACCTGGCCCTCGAGCTCGCCCGCCGCGCGGACTTCGAGGGAAGGGTCGTGGCTTCGGATTTCGCCCATCCGATGCTGGTGGAGGGCGGTCCGAAGATCGGCGACTCGGCGGTCGAATCGGTGTGCGGCGATTCCCTGCGGCTACCCTTCGGTGACGACGCCTTCGACGGAGCCACCGTGGGCTTCGGCGTCCGCAATCTCTCCGACCTGCGCACGGGTCTCACCGAGCTTCGGCGCGTGCTGAAGCCGGGCCGGAGACTCGTGGTCTTGGAGTTCACGGTCCCGCCAAATCGCATTATGCGTGCGGGTTACCTCTTTTACTTCCACAACATTCTACCTCTGGTCGGCCGGATCGTGTCCGGCCACCCTTGGGCGTACACCTACCTCCCGGAGTCGGTGAAGGAGTTTCCCGGTCCCGAGGCCCTGGGGGCGCTCTTCGAGGAGGTGGGGTACCACGATGTCGGGTGGAAGCTTGTGTCCGGCGGGATCGCCGCCATTCACTGGGGATCGGCGTAGGGGCGCTTCGGCTGCGTCTACTGCTCCGAGGGGGGCAGGATCTGTACGGCCCCGAACCGCCCGAGCTCGTCGAGGCCAATCCGCTCCGGATCTCCCACGATGAGGATGGTCATCTCGTCGGGTCGAAGATGCCTTCGGAACACCGCGGAGACGTCGTCGGGCGTGACGGCCTGTACTCCGTCCCAGTATCGCTCCAGCCAATCGTCGGGAAGGTCGATGGCGCGGTAGTACATGGCACGAGACACGATCTGCGACGCCGATTCGAAGTTGAAGACGAATCCGTTGACGATCTGGTCCACGGTGGTCCCCACTTCGTCGGCGGTGGGCGGGGCGTCCAGGAGCCCGCGCATGGTGGCGAGGATCACGTCGATGGCCGGTGCGGCGTTCTCCGGTCGGGTGCGCGTCATGGCCCCGACGAGTCCTTCGTGCCGGCGAGGCGTCGTCCACAGCGACGTGGCCGAGTAGGCGTATCCCTCGTCGGTTCTCACGCGCTGGAGGATACGACTGGAAAATCCTCCGCCCCCGAGCACCGAATTGCCGATGAGGGCGGCGAAGTACTCTCCGTCGTCGGCCAGCCGTACGTCGGTGGGGTGCGCCATGACCACGACGGCCTGCTCCAGGGTCTTCTCGACGACGAACACGCCCGGCGCGCGCCGGATGACGGGGAGGGGCGACTCGGCCAGCTCGTCGGAGCAGGGCGGGATCCGGCGGATGAGCCGTTCCGCCACGTCCGTGCCACGGCTCCAGTCGATGTCGCCCGTGAGACCCAGGACCAGGTTGTCCCGGCAGACGATCCTCTCGTGGACGGCGCGCAGCGACGCGTTCGTGAGCCGTTCCGGGGACAGGTCGGC
>CALJKZ010000217.1 GCA_937983085.1 uncultured Gemmatimonadales bacterium | reverse complement strand
CTCGAGCGCCTCCCCGCCCCTGGTGGCGACGTCGAGCTTCGGACCGTCCACGTCGTGTCCGAGACGTCGACGGCCCTGTACGGCTTCATCGAAGGCCGTGAGCGGATGCTGTTCCGGCGCCTCCTCACCGCCTCGGGGGTGGGTGCGAAGCTCGCTCTGGCCATGATGTCGACCTATTCCACCGAACGGCTTGCCCGTGCGCTCGTGGAGAAGGACACGGCGGCCCTGCAGCAGGTGAGTGGCATCGGGAAGAAGACCGCCGAGAAGATCGCCCTCGAGCTGGCCGACAAGGTGGCCGATCTGGCCATCCTGACGCCCACCGACGCCGACGCGCCGGCCAGCGGGGCCCAGGAAGCCGTGCAGGCTCTCGTGGCGCTGGGCTACTCCTTCGGCGAGGCGGACCAGGCGGTGCGGGAAGTCCTCCAGGAAGGCGACGTGGGCGATACGCAGGAACTCATCCGTCGGGCGCTGGCAGGATGACGTCGTCATGACCGACCGCACCCACATCACCACGCCGGAGACGCTCGAGGAAGACCAGGGCTCGGAGCCCACGCTCCGCCCTCGCCGCCTGGCCGAGTTCATCGGGCAGGACAAGGTGCGGGAGGCGCTCTCCATTGCCATCGAGGCCGCGACCCAGCGGAAAGAGCCTCTGGACCACATCCTCTTCCACGGACCTCCGGGTCTGGGCAAGACGACCCTGGCGTCGCTCCTGGCCCGGGAGATGGGCGTGAACTTCAAGACGACGTCGGGGCCCGTGCTGGAGAAGCCCGCCGACCTGGTGGGCATCCTCACGAACCAGCGCGAAGGCGACATCCTCTTCATCGACGAGATCCATCGCCTCCGCCCCATCATCGAGGAGTTCCTCTACCCGGCCATGGAGGACTGGAAGGTGGACATCCGCCTGTCCGACGGGCCGAAAGCCCAGACCATGACCATGGGCATCGAGCGCTTCACCCTCGTCGGGGCGACGACCCGGTTCGGGGCTCTCACGGCTCCCATGCGGGCTCGGTTCGGCATCGTTCAGCGCATGAACTACTACCCGCCGGAGGAGCTGGTCACCATCGTCCGGCGCAGCGCGGAGATCCTTGGCATCGATGCCTCCGAGGACGGAGCCCGGGAGATCGCGACCCGCTCGCGAGGCACGCCCCGAGTGGCCAACCGTCTCCTGCGCCGGGTCCGCGACTACGCACAGGTGAGGGCGGACGGCCGCATCGACGCCGAGGTCGCGGGTGCTGCCCTCAAGCTCCTGGACGTGGACGAGTACGGCCTCGACGAGATGGATGCCCACGTCCTCAAGACGCTCATCGAGAAATTCGAGGGCGGTCCCGTGGGGTTGAACTCGTTGGCTGTCGCCATGGGGGAGGACGCCACCACCCTCGAAGAGGTGTACGAGCCCTTCCTCATCATGGAGGGCTTCCTCCAACGCACGCCCCAGGGACGGGTGGCGACCCCCCGCGCGTTCCGGCGCTTCGGCTACACCCTGCCTGACACCGGCGGCGCCCCGTCGCAGGGATCCCTCTTCCTCATGGGCGACGAGGACGACGCGTCCGGATGATCGGCCCTGACGGGTCCCGGATCGCCGACGGGTCCCGGGTCTCCGACTACGACTACGCGCTTCCCCCCCACCTCATCGCCCAGTATCCGACGCCCCAGCGCGATGGAGGCCGCATCCTGAGCCTTCGGGCGGACGGCTCGATGATCCATGGCCGGGTCCCCGACCTCGTGGACCGGATGGAGGAGGGTGACGTCGTCGTCGTCAACGAAAGCGCCGTGTTTCCCGCCCGGCTGCTGGGTCACAAGCCCACGGGCGCGGCCGCGGAGGTCCTGCTGGTTCGACCCGTGGCCCAGGAGGGCGCAGCTCGAGGGGAGGGCGGGAGTGCGACACCCGACGACGGGTGGACGCAGGCCGTCCTCTGGGAAGCCCTGGTGCGTCCCGGGGGGAAGCTGAAGCCGGGTCGCACGGTGGAGATCTCCCCGGAGCTACAGGTGGAGATCGTCGACACGCTTCCGTCGGGGAGCCGGGTGGTGCGCCTCGTCACCCATCTGCCGGTGGCCGAGGCGCTCGAGCGGTACGGACACATTCCGCTTCCCCCTTACATCCAGCGGGACGACGAGGCCGTCGACCGCCAGCGCTACCAGACTGTGTACGCGCGTACTCCGGGATCGGTGGCCGCTCCCACCGCGGGGCTCCACCTCACCGACGCGCTTCTGGAACGGCTCGCGGACCGTGGCGTGCTCCGCACCTCGGTCACCCTCCACGTCGGTGTGGGGACCTTCAGGCCGGTGGATGTGGACGACCCCGAGGATCACGACATGCACGCCGAGTGGTACTCGGTGTCGGACGAGTCGGCACGGGTCATCGAACAATCCCGTGCCTCGGGTGGACGGCTCTGGGCCGTGGGCACCACCGCCGTTCGCCCCCTGGAGTCCGCCGCCGACCCGGCGGGTCGGGTGGTGGCGGGGTCGGGGGACACGCGTCTCTTCATCCGGCCGCCGTACGACTTCCGGGTGGTGGACGGGCTTCTGACCAACTTCCACCTGCCGCGCTCCACCCTCCTCATGCTCGTGGCGAGTCTGGCCGGGTACGAGCGGACCATGGAGGCGTACCGCGCTGCCGTGGAGGAGGAGTACCGATTCTACTCCTACGGCGACGCCATGCTCATCGAGCCCGCGTAACGACCTCACTCCGCCGACAACACCTTCACCGAGTCCACGCGGGTGGCGCGTACCGCGGGAAGCAGCCCGGCCACCGTTCCCACGAGCAGGAAGAGGACGGCCGAAGACACGTAGACCCAGGGGCTGGCGGGATCGACGCCGAAGAGGAGCGCCTCCAGCCATCCGCTGGACCATCGCGCGGCGAGGAGCCCGAGGACGACGCCGGACCCGGTGATGAGCGATGCGTAGCGGAGCACCATCTGTCGGATGGACCCACGGTCCGCACCGAGAGCCATGCGGATGCCGATTTCGCGGGTCCGGGCGTTCACCGATCCGGCGAGAACGCCGTACGTACCCAGCAGGGCCAGGACCAGGGCCAGGAGGGCGAAGGCGCCCATGAGCGACGCGGCGAAGCGGTCCTGGGCTCGGGCGGCGTCCACCAGGCTCTCGAACGTCGCCGGCCGATACACGACCAGTTGGCCGTCGAGCTCGGCGACCACCCCTTCCACATCGGAGCGCACGCCGGTCGCCCCCTCCCGTGCCCGGACGGTCTGGATGAGAGCCCAGTTCCGGTCGTCGTTGTACTGGGCGTGGGGGATGTAGAGCTTCCGTGAGCT
>CALJKZ010000216.1 GCA_937983085.1 uncultured Gemmatimonadales bacterium | reverse complement strand
AGCCCGGGCCAGGGAGCGCACCGCATCGCGGGCGCTCGGTCGTCAGCGCACCCTCTTGGACCAGAGAGTCACGTCGGTGCGGGACTTCGAAGAAGCACAGAGCGCGTGGGAGGTCGCGGAGGCGGACGTGAGAGCCTCGCTCACGCGCCTTGCCGCCGTCGGGGTCGTCGATCCGGAGGAGCCTCCGGAGAACCCGGCCCGAGTCACCCTGTACAGCCCCATCGCGGGAACCGTCACCGCCCGCTCGGTGAATGTCGGCGAATGGGTGGAGCCCGCGGACGTCCTCCTGCGGGTGATCGATCTCGACGAGCTTTGGCTCGAGGCGGCCGTCTACGAGCAGCAACTGCAGTACGTGGATGTCGGCCAGTCGGTGCAGGTCGAGATGCGCGCGTTCCCGGAGGTCGTCTTCACAGGTGAGGTCCACCGCGTGTCCGGCGTGCTCGACGAGACAAGTCGCTCGGTGGTCGTTCGAATCATCCTTCCGAATGCGGACGGTCGGCTGCGACCAGGGATGTTCGCGACGGCCCGCATCCACGCCAATCTCAGGGAAGGGAGCCGCAATCTCCTCGTAGTCCCCCGTGCGGCGGTGCAAGAAATCAACGGACAGCCCTCGGTGTTCCTCCGAGCAGGCGAGGGGACGTTCGAGGTCAGGATGGTGCTGACCGCCCGGCGCGTGGGGGATCTGGTCGAGATTCTCACAGGCCTCGAGGAAGGTGATGAGATCGTGGCTGACGGGAGTTTCCTCCTGAAGGGCCAGGTCTTGCGGGCAACGTTGGCGGAAGAGGAGGAGGGCTGATGGCTACCCGACTCGTAGCCTGGTCCCTCAAGAACAGGTTCCTGGTTGTCGCTCTTTGGCTGGTGGCCGTCGTCGTCGGGGTACGAAGCATGTTGGCCCTCCCCATCGACGCCGTGCCCGACGTGACCAACGTCCAGGTGCAGGTCCTCACTACGGCGCCGGCGCTGGCTCCGCTGGAGGTCGAACGCTTGGTCACCTTCCCGGTGGAGGCGGCCATGGCCGGCGTGCCGGATCTGGAGGAGGTCCGATCCGTCTCGAAGTTCGGGCTGTCGAACGTCACCGTGGTCTTCGAAGAGGGCACCGACATCTACCGAGCCCGGCAGGTGGTGCAGGAACGGCTGTCCGAGGCGCGGGAGGCGATCCCGGAGGGCTACGGCACTCCCGAGATGGGGCCCATAGCCACGGGTCTCGGTGAGATCTACCAGTTCGAGGTCCGTGGTGAGCCGGCTTGTCCCTCGAGGCAGGACACGCCCGACTGCTACAGTCCCATGGAGCTCCGGACGATCCTGGACTGGTTCGTGGCCTACCAGCTCAAGAGTGTGCCCGGCGTCGTCGAGGTCAACACCTTCGGGGGTGAGCTACAGACGTACCAGGTGGCGCCGGACCCCGGTGCGTTGAGCGCACACGACCTCCCCCTTTCCGAGCTCTTCGAAGCGTTGGAGCAAAACAACCGCAACGTCGGCGGAGCCTACCTCGTTCGGGATCGCGAGCAGGTCGTCATCCGCGGGGAGGGGCTCGTCAGTTCCGTGCGGGACATCGAGGAGATCGTCGTTCGTTCCAGCGCGGACGGAGTCCCCCTCTTCGTGCACGACGTCGCCCAGGTGGGCCTCGCGCCCATGGTTCGGCAGGGTGTGGTGACGCGCGACGGGCGCGGTGAGGCCGTTGTCGGCATCGTCATGATGCTGTTGGGAGAGAACTCCCGGGTCGTGGTCGAGAACGTGAAGGAAGAGATCGAGAGCCTGAGAGGCAGCTTGCCCCCGGGCGTCACCATCGAAGAATTCTACGACCGGGACGACCTCGTCAGCCGTACGATTCACACGGTTGAGACCAACCTGGTCGAGGGAGGGATTCTGGTGATCGCGGTTCTGCTCCTCATGCTGGGCAACGTCCGCGGAGGCCTGATCGTCGCGGCCGCGATTCCTCTCTCCATGCTCGTAGCATTCACCGGGATGGTGCGCGCAGGCGTATCGGGCAACCTCATGAGCCTGGGCGCCATCGATTTCGGATTGATCGTCGATGGCTCGGTCGTGATGGTCGAGAATGTCTTTCGACTCCTGTCCGAAAAGCGCTCGGAGGGGAAAGCCACAGCAGAAGTCGTCCGGGAGGCCACGCTGGAGGTCGCCAGACCTGTCGCCTTCGCGGTGGGCATCATCATCATCGTGTACGTTCCGATCCTCACCCTCACGGGGGTAGAAGGAAAAATGTTCCGGCCGATGGCGTTGACCGTCATGTTCGCCTTGGCCGGGTCTCTGGTTCTGGCACTGACGCTGGTTCCTGTCCTGGCCTCACTGCTCATTCGCAAGCCCCCCCGCCATCACGAGACGTGGCTCGTTCGCAAGGTGAAGGCCGCGTATGAGCCGCTTCTGGATCTCGCGCTTCGCCACCGACTGCGGACGGTGGCCCTGGCCGCGGGACTCTTTGTCCTCGGCGTGGCAGCCGCCGGAACCCGTGGAGCGGAGTTCATCCCGAAGCTCGACGAGGGAGCCATCGCGCTGGAGATGCGTCGGCTTCCGTCCGTGTCGCTGGACGAAGCCGCCGAACAGACGTCGAGACTCGAGCGTGTGCTCCTGCGTGAGTTCCCCGACGAGATCGAGACCGTGGTTTCGAAGACGGGGCGGCCCGAGATCGCAACAGATCCCATGGGCGTCGAGATGAGTGACGTCTTCGTCATGCTCCAGGAACGCGATTCCTGGACATACGGCGACAAGGACGAGTTGATCGAGGCGATGGAAGCCGTGATCAACCGTGAAGTTCCGGCGGCGGGCTTCGGCTTCTCGCAGCCCATCGAGCTTCGGGTCAGTGAGTTGATCGCCGGAGTCCGATCGGACGTGGCGATCCAGGTCTACGGGGACGACCTCGACGAGCTCGTCCGGGTGGGAGGCGAGATCGCGCAGGCCGTCTCAGGCGTGGACGGTGCCGACGCCGTGAAGGTCGAACAGGTCTCGGGGCTCCCGGTCCTTACGGTCCGCGTGGACCGCAGCGCCTTGGCCCGCCACGGCGTGAGCGCCGATGAAGCCCTTGCCGCGGTGGAAGCCCTGGGAGGACGCAATGCAGGAGTCGTCTTCGAGGGTGACCGGCGTTTCGCGCTCCAGGTGCGTTTCCCGGACGAGGTTCGGAACGACGAAGCTGCCATCGCGCGGATTCCTGTCGCGGCCCGTTCCGGCAGTCTGATTCCGCTCGGTGAGCTCGTCACGCTGAGCGTCGCTCCCTCCGCCGCCCAGGTGAGCCGCGAGCGAATCCAGCGACGCATCAGCGTCGAACTGAACGTTCGAGGGCGTGACATCGCGTCGGTCGTAGAGGATGCGCGCCGGGTCATCGCGGAGCAGGTCGCGTTGCCGCCCGGCTACACACTGGAATGGGGCGGCCAGTTCGAGAACCTCGAGAGGGCCTCGGCCCGCCTGCTCGTCGTCGTGCCGGTCGCCTTGCTCATGATCTTCGT
>CALJKZ010000215.1 GCA_937983085.1 uncultured Gemmatimonadales bacterium | reverse complement strand
TGCTTCGTTCGAGCCGCGCGGCTCTGGTCCGGGGGGGGAAGCGAGCGCTCGGTGGCTCCTGAGTCTTCCGTCGGAGCGACGCTCCGCACGGGTTCCCAGATACGGCGGAGTCGGGTACCATTTAGTGACCTTCGCCGCTTCCAGCCACTTGGCGTCCTATTCAGCCTTCGAGCAACTCGGACGGATGAAGTCTGAGCTCCGCCTGGCGTCCGAGGACCTTCCGTCCGGCCCGGACCTCTGGGATCGCATCGGTCCTGTTTGGAGGGAACTCCTCGACCAGACCTCCGAGGCTTCTGCCTTCCTCAGCGAGCCCTGGGTCGAGAGATGGCTAGCTCATTTCAGCGACGACGGTAGGACCGGTGCGGTCGTCTGGCGTCATGGCTCGACGGCCGTGGGATGCCCCCGCCTGCCCCGGCGAAGGGTTCGAGTCGGTCCGTTTTTCGTCGACCGGACGTTGCTGAATGCGTCGGGTGCGACCGGAGTGGGCTGCGAGCACAACGATCTACTTGTCCTAGAGGAGTATCGGTCCGCGGTCCTGGACGATGTCGTGCGGCGTGTCAGGGAGAGCGGATCGGACGAGATCTACCTGGTGGGGGCGCGACGAAGCCTCCTGGACGAGCTATTCGAGCGATGGCCGGCCATGTGGTGGGAAGGGTATGACAGTGAGTCCCCCTTCGTCGACCTCGATGTGGTCCGCTCCCTCGACGGTGGCTACCTGATGTCCCTGTCATCGAACACTCGCAGCAAGATTCGCAGGAGTATTCGCCTCTATGAAGAGCGGTACGGTGCCGCCACGACTGAAGTGGCCGACTCCGTGGAGGAGGCCCTTCGCTGGTTCCGAAAGATGGTGGATCTCCATCAGTCCACGTGGGAAGCGCGCGGGGAGACCGGTGCATTCGCCGAACCGCGGGTCCGAGCCTTCTACGAAGACCTCATCGAGTCGACGACAGTGGAGCGGGCGGGGTTCAGGACCGACATGGTACGGGTAGGTTTCGGGGACCGGGCCGTCGGTATTCTCCTCAACTTCTCCTACAAGGGCCGTGTGGCCTTTTATCAGTCGGGCTTGGCCTACGACGAAGACAGGCGGTTGAAGCCCGGACTGGTAACCCATGCCCAGGCGATAGCCCTGAGCGCCGAGCGAGGTGACAGGGAGTATGACTTTCTGGGTGGTGAGGAGGAGTCCGTCCAATACAAGAGGTCTCTCTCATCGGATAGTCGGACCCTCGTCTGGGGGGAGTTGCAGGTCGACACCTGGAAGTCGGACATCATCCGGCGGTTGAGGAAGGTGCGGGGCGTCGTCCGGAGTCTCAGACGGGACTCGACCTAGACCTCCAGGGATTCTTTCACCAGGTCGTGTAGCGCCCTCGAAGCCCACCCGGGCGTGAACGAGTGGTCGGAACCCTCGACGATCGCCACGTGCATGCGTTCGTTCCTGAGCAGTCGCTTCCATTCGCCTGCGACCTCTGATCTGAGGTTGGCGAGACCGGGATCCCGGTCGGCGAAGATGAAGTGCACCCGGGTGCCCGACCCGTGAAGTTGGCGCAGAGCCGTGCCGATCTCGGTGCGGGACGACAGAAACCCGACGGATGACCGAAGGCGCTGCAGTTGAGACGTGGCCTGATAGCCAACGAAGCGAAACGCCACACCCAGGACGTACCGGACGTTGACCTGGCCGGAAAACAGCTTCTTCCAACTGCTTCCGGATTTCAGCGACTTTCGGTAGTGGTTGGTCTCGTACTGGAGATCGAGAGGGCTCACGTCGAGGGAGATATTCTCGTTCCACTCGAAGAGCTGGAGATTCCACAACGACAGCCCCGCAATGCCTTCAAGGGTCAGCGCCGCGTGCCAGGCGAGGAACGCTCCGGAGCAGAGGCCCCCGAGGTAGATGTCGCGGAGGCCCTGGGTTCGAGCGAAGTCGACGGCGTGGCGGACATCGTCGATACTGTCGAGACCGTAGACGTGGTGGGCGTCTCGACCGGGCGGGAGCCGACTGTCACCCACTCCGCCGAGGTCGACGCGGAATGTGGCGATGCCGTGCTCGGCAAGGTGCCGGGCTAGGGGCGGATTGAGAGAGTGGGGGCCGACTCTGTAGCCCGCCGCGTTGTTCAGCAAGACCAGAAGACGACGGGCCTCCTTGCCTTCGGGCAGGGTCAGGACTCCAAAGAGGTCCTGGCCGGGATCGTACCACACGACCCGCTCGATGACTCCGGGAGCTACCCGTGCCTCGGTGCGAAACTCGGCCGGGACCCTCGGGCCTGCCGGCGGATGAGTTGCGGCAGAGCCCTGCACGAAGCCACAAACGGTATCGAGCGCCTTCCTCGGGGTTTCCATGGAGATGGGTGGCTCCATCATGGCTGCGTACCCGGTCGCCTCGCCCTCCTGCACGTCGTCACGTCCTGCCCAATGCTTCAGGTCGCTGCGCCGGTCCTCTACGTCGTCACGCCACAGGACCAGCGTCCGGGTCGCTGGCGGCTGCGGGTACTTGCGCAGGTCCAGGCCCCCCAGGTCCTCTGAGGTCTCGTCGGAGAAGAAGTACCCGTATGCCTCGATGCCTCCCTCGACGGCGGGACTCTGCTCGGAGGTCGCTGCCGTAGCGACTGCCATGCTCGCGAAGGCCTTCTGCTCCCTCATGAACGCCCTCCCCCGCGTAACGGGAGCCCAAAGCACGAGGCAGTCGACGCCCTCCAACCGGCGCGATGCTTCGACTGCGAGGAGCGCGCCGGCACGCATGCCGACGATGGCGAGCGGAAGGTCTCCAGCCATCCGTCGGCTTTCCTCGTCGGCAGCAACAATGCTCTCGATCCAGGACTCGACCCGTTGAGGGTCGGCCCCGGACCCGGCCGAGTCGCCGGTACCGTCCAGATCGAACCTGAGCACGGCCATGCCGTGGTCGGCGAGTGCCTCGGCCAGGAGCTTCAGCGTGGGGTGGGCGAAGAGACCCTCATAGCCGAGTGGAGGACACAGCAGGACCCGTAGTCGGGCTTTCTCCTCTTTCGGGGGGTGGAACCAGCCGAAGAGCGGCCGATCGTGTGGACCGAAGTAGAGGGGGACAGCTCGGGCCGTACCGCGGGTCGTGTGCGAGGGCTCAGCCACCTGGGACTCGGTCGTCATCGCTGGGCCTCTCCGCTGGGAGCCTTGTCTCGAAGGTCGATGACGGTCTCCCCAGTACCGGCCTGGACGTAGGCGGCTCTGCCGCGCTCCTCGCCGTCGTTCGCCGTCAATGACAGGGGGTGAGGCGTGTCCGGAACCAGGTCGAAGTAGTTGTCGCTGGGGCTCCAACCGGCCACGTCCACGCGCACGTCACGCGCTAGACCCGCCGCGCGAATCGACCAGGCGTAAGCGCCCACTCCATCGGAGACTTCCAGGTCTACGGACGGAGGTTCGGAGGAGAGGTCCAACCAATGAGTGCGGGTAATGGGCCCGGGGAGGGTCGGGCTGGTGAACGTGCACACGATCGCGTCATGAGCCCGTGGACCAAAACGATAACTGTAGGTCGAGTCTGTGAAATGCTCGAAGAGGTCGTCCCCCACGAGGGTGACACTCGATCGTGGGGGCACGGCCAGGGGCGCGGAGGCCCGTCCGACCACGATCGATCCGTCCCGCACGAGGCTGACCTCCGCGACTCCGTCGACGGGATCGGCCGTTTCGTTGTGGGTCACGATCAGGACGCCATTCAAGCCCCTGTCGAGAATCGTAACCGCGACGGGGGCCCATGCGCGTTTCAGATAGAAGTACA
>CALJKZ010000214.1 GCA_937983085.1 uncultured Gemmatimonadales bacterium | reverse complement strand
TCCCGATCCCGCCGACGCTGGGCGAGACCCGTTCGACGTTGGCGAGCATGCGGCGCGGATTGGTGGGCCTCATGGCCCGCTTCGAGCCCAACCGCTTCACGGCTCTGGAAAGCCTCATCGATACGTTCGGTGCCCGTGAGACGTTGGCCTCCCTGCAGATCCATGAGCCGCTGGATCGACTGGTTCGCATTCAGCCGCCCATCGCTGGCTCACGCGTCGTCCATTGAGGGAGCCCCTGGAGGGCATCGACGCCTCCACCGCGTCCGCCACATCCGCTACGTCCGGGTTGTCCACCGCCTCGACTACGTCCGGGTTGTCCGGCGCGTCCGCGGGCGTCGCCGACATTCCCGAACATGCGTTGCGCCGGCTGTACGCCGACTATCGGGTGCGGCAGGCCCGCTCGCTACTGAGTCTCATGCCCAGGGAGGCGGTCCGGCCCCTGTATCGTAGGGCCACCCAGGCGCCGACGAGTGCGGCCCGCGGTGGCGCCGACCCCATGGACGTCATCGTGAGCTTCGCCGAGACCCTCCTGCCCCTGCCTCCGTACGAGGTCTGGCTCGGCGACTTCCGGGCGAATCCGGAGGCGCACTGGGCCGACCTCGAGGGCTCGGCCGACGTACCCTCGCCGGCGACGCCCGCGACGGTGGACACTCGCCGGGTCCGGATCCGCGCGCAGGGCTGGAACGCCCACCTCCGCGGGTTCAGAGACGACGACATCTGGCGAGGCTTCATCGCCTTCGAGGATGTCGGAGTGGTCCCGGCTCGGGTCCATCGAACGGCCGTGATCTTCCGCGAGGACTCACTCGACGAGCTTCGCGCGCGCTTCCGCGACTTCGAATCTGCCAGTCTCGAAGCCTTTCTTCGCTCGTCGATTTCCTGACCGGTTTTTCGTAAAAAACCGGTCGTGGCCCTGTCGCGGTTCGCGTATCCTGCCGAGTCCGAAACCCGGTGTGTTTCTTCGACTTCCGGCGTCGGCTGTCTGGTCGGCCGACACTGTGTAGGCCCTCAGGAACACTTGGATTTACATGATTCAAGTGTTTTTGCAAGTGATTGCAGGACAACGACTTACGGGATCACCCGGGATTACGGGAAGATTGCGTTCGGGGGTTGCGCCCGCCGGGGCGGCCGTTTAGAGTACACCGAGTCTGAGGCAACAAGACCCCCCCGCCGCTTCTCTCTGGTCCCTCAGGCCGAGAGCTCCCGGCACCTCCTGAAAACGCAACTTTTTCCAACCGCAGCCCTAGGGCGAGGTACGTCTATGTGGGAAACGCGCTCCGTGCAGCTCTCAGTCCGGTTGCCTCGGGACATCGCCGCTCAGGCTGAAGAGGTCCAGGAGAAGGATCCGGAGTTCCTGAGCCGTGTGGTGCTGTACGGTCTGACGCGCCGCTCCATCTACCGTCACCTGCGGCAGAATGACGAAGCGGACACGGATGAGGTGATGGAGGTGGCTCAGCCCTAGCCGTGAGCTGACGCGGAAGTCTTGCTTTTCGAGGCCCCCGAGCCCAAAGCTAGGCGCGGACGAACCTTCGGGTTCCCTTCGCACCCGGCTGGGTCGGGGGCTTTGTCACGTCCGGCGGAGGCACCGCGATGGACGGGGAAAAGAGTCGCTCCAGAGAACCACGCAACGTCCTGCGCGCCAAGTATCACGACTACTGTTCGGCGCAGGTCGCGGATCTCCTCGTGTACATGAGCCCCGACGAGATCTATCTCCTGGCCCACCGTGCCTACCGGGAGCAGGGGAAGAACGACGACATCTCCTACGCGGAGATGGTCCAGGTCGCCACGGAGTGGCTCGCGAGTCGGGTCGCCCTGCCCCCCTTCGACGTGTGGGCGGAAGACTACCGCAAGCATCCCGAGCGCTATGAAGAGTACTTCATGGGTCTCTGGGAGTCGGAGCTGGGCGACTCGTCCACGGACGACAGCGACAACAACTGAACGATGATGAAGAAGATTCTAGTCCGAGTCGGTCTAGGCCTGGTGATCCTGATCCGGGGCTGCATCGGCGCCGTCTACGCCATCTCCTCGATGAAGCTCGCGGCCCGGTACGATGTGCCCGTGGCCTCGATCGAGACGTCGACGGACTCGGTGGTCATCGCCCACGGGGCGCGGGTTGCCCAGACCCGTGGATGCCTGGACTGCCACGGCGAGGACTTGAGCGGCAGTCACTTCTTCGACGCCATGCCCGTCGCGAGCATCTGGGCCACGAACCTGACATCCGGGGCCAACGGAGTCGGCGCGACGTATTCCGACGAGGACTTCGTCAGAGCCATACGGAGTGGAGTCCGGCCCGACGGCTCACCACTGCTCATCATGCCGTCCCACGAGTATCGTCCCATCGGCCCCGAGGACCTCGGCGCGCTGGTCAGTTGGATCAAGTCCATGCCACCCGTCGACACCGAACCCGTCGATCAGACGCTGGGGCCCGTGGCTCGCGTGCTGTACATCACCGGTCAGGCCCCTGTCGTGCCCGCCGAGCTCATCGACCACGACGACCCCACCTTCGAGCAGCCGGAGGTCGGAGTGAGCGTCGAGTACGGCGCCTACCTGGCCGTGTCGTGCATCGGATGCCACGGCGAGAGCTTCGTAGGAGGGCCGATCCCCGGGTTCCCTCCGGACTTCCCTGCCGCGGCGAACCTGACGCCCCATGAGGAAGCAGGCCTCGGCGGCTGGTCCAGGGACGACTTCGAGCGTTTCGTCGAGACGGGCATCACACCCGATGGGCGTCAGCTCGAACCGATGTACATGCCGTGGCCGTTGCTCCAGGCCATGACCGACGTCGAACGCGACGCGGTGTGGCTCTTCCTGCGGTCGCTACCGGCTGCGGCGCAGCCCGAGTAGCGGTCGGTCTCAGAACGGCAGGTCGTCGTCGGGCTCGGTCATGTTCGGCGCGCCGCCGCCCCCGCTCTGGCCACCACCGAAGTCGCTGCCGCCGTATCCACCTCCGGCTGCCGCACCGGAGAAGTTCCCACCCCCGCCGCCGGCGCCCGTGGACCCGAGCATGACCATCTCCTGGACGACGATGTCGG
>CALJKZ010000213.1 GCA_937983085.1 uncultured Gemmatimonadales bacterium | reverse complement strand
TCTTCTGCCGTCGCAGGAGGGACTCGTGGATGGCACGCGTCGAACTGGCGAGTCGGCGCTGGAACACCGTCCGTGCCAGCGCGACGCTGTTCTTCTTCTTGCCCGTCGCCTGCGGGAGGAACTCGTTGATGTACGCGGTCACGGCCTTGTAGAGGCCATACTCCTCGTGGTTCAGGCGGAACGCGACCGTGTGCGCGTGACGGTCTGGAAAGAGCCGTCGGCCAGCGAGGTCCCGCAGATCCTCCTTCAGGCGCCGGAGAGCCCATGGGCACTCCGGCCCGAGGCGGAGGATGTCACGCCGGATGCGCCCGGCCGCGTCTCCGAGCTTGTGTGGCTCGGGGAAGACGTCGGGGTCGATGAGCCGCACGAAGTGGCCGAAGCGGTCATCGTCGCCGTGGTGCGGCGTCGCTGTGAGCAGCACGAGGTGGTCGCTCATCGCGGCGAGGCGCTCGGCGAGCTGGTAGCGGCGGGTCTTCCCGACCTCGTCTTCCCGTCCGCCGGACCTCTTCGTGTACGCGCTGCACTTGTGCGCTTCGTCGATCACCACGAGGTCCCAGCGCTGCTGCCACACGCGCTCCCGGACGTCGTTCTGCTTGGCGTAGTCCAGCGAAGCGATGACCTGGGACTCGCGCTGCCAGAGATTGAGGAGCTGCTGCTGGTCGTTGCCCGAGTGGATGATCTGGAAGCTCTCGCCGAAGAACCGGATCAGCTCGTCCTGCCACTGAATCGTCAGTGGCGCGGGGACGAGGATGAGGACGCGCTCGATCGCCTCGCGGAGCTTCAGCTCCTTGATCAGGAGCCCAGCCATGATCGTCTTTCCGGCGCCGGGATCGTCCGCGAGGAGGAACCGCAGCCTCGGCTGCGGCAGCATCTTCATGTAGACGGCTTCGATCTGGTGCGGCAGGGTGCGGATGCCCGACAGGCTCACCGCGAACTGGCGGTCGTAGGTGTAGGCCAACCGGATGCGGGTCGATTCGACGACGAGTCGGAGTTTCTCCGCATCGACGGTGGCGTCTGCGGGCTGACCCACGGGCACGGAGACCAGGGTGGCCACCTCCTCCGCGCCAAGAACCGCTTCGTCGAGCTCGCCGGTCGGTAGGCGGACCCGAATCTCGGCACCGACGCCGAGGACCCGGGCGGCCTCCACGACCACCTCGCCCACGAAGTGGCCCGGCAGGCGAACGCGACGCCCGACGAGAGCGGCGACGCCGGTGGTCTCAGGCACCCGGGCCCCCACGGCTGTTCGTGTCATCGTGGTGAGAGCCGGGGACGATCTCGGCCCCACCCGCCTGGACCCAGGCATCGACCTCGGAGATCTTGAACTTCCACAGCCGTCCGACGCGCTTCGCCGGCAGCCCCTTGGTCTCGATCCAGCGGTAGATCGAGTCCTTTGCGACCCCGAGGTGCTGCGCCACGTCCTCGACGGAGGCCCAGGGTTCGGCGTTCAAGTCCAACTCCCCTCCTTTGGCAGGGCGGCAACGGCGTAGGCGTGCGACGAGGCTGTCACCGGCCCAGAGCCGGGTGACGCTATCACCGCCCAGGCGATCGTTCAAGAGCCGATGAGAGTCGGCTGGATCCGACAGAATCGGGCGCGTCAGAGGCGTTGCGGGAGGCTACCTGGCTCCACGGACACCGGGCGCCGGCGAGCTGATGGTCGAGGGTCGCGAGAGCCGTCCTACGCGGCGAGCGCCTTCCAGCAGGGGTAGCAGACCGGCTTCTCGATCGTTGCTGGATGGTCGGCGCCGCAGGAGTGGCAGACCCGTTTCGGGAGCGCGTCGAGCTTCCGCCCTCGGGAGGACCCCTTGTAGCAGGACTTGCACAGCGGCTTCGTTGGGTCGAACGCGTGGGCCTGGTCCGCGCAGCCGATGCAAAAGCCGGTCCCGGGGGCGGCCCGGTCCGCCGGAGCGCGTGCGGCTTCGCCGACGGCGGGGGTGGCGCGCCGCTCCCCGACGTCCGCGAGGCTCGGCACCAGCACACGCAGGAAGTCGAGGCACTCCGCGAGGATCGCCGGATCCGACGAGGCCATCCCGAGCTCGACGCTGTCCTGGCTGGCGGAGACGAGGTTGAACGAGGTCAGGATGACCTGGCGCTCGTTCAGGTAGACCTTCGCGTGGAGCCGCTCCACGCGCTCCACTCGGACGCCGAGCGCGGCGAACTGCTCGATCGCGGCGAGGGCCTTCGACTTCTCGTGCTTGCGGCCGTCCGGCTCTCGGACGATCAGCCGGACGTCCACGCCGCGCTCGATGGCGACTTTGATCTCGTGCATGAGGTCACCCCACGGGGCGACGTACGCACTCGCGAGGACCGCGTAGGCCTGGGCCTGCGCCAGGACCTCGAGCACCTCGAACTTGAGGCGGTGCCCCCTTAGCACGCGTGTCGTCGGCTCGCTCATCCCGGAAGGGTAGGCCAGTGCGGGGGCGTCGGTCCACGTCCTGTCCTGTTCAGCGGCGCCCCGCGACCGGCGGCGGCCTCTCCCCCCGTGCCGAGGTGCGCAGCGCGCTCGAAGGCGTCACGTGCGAGCGAGGGCCGCGGCAGTTTGAACGAGCGCCGCCCGGGCCCGGTCGTCGAGGCGCTCCCAGGCCGCCCGGCGGGCGGTCAGGAGGTGGGCTCCGGGCGCCTCGGATGGGCCCCCACCAGTTTCCCCACTAGACGCGGCCCCGTAGCCTCGATTCCCCCGGTCTTCAAAACCGGTGTGTCGGGCGACCCCCGATAGGTCGGTTCGATTCCGATCTGCTCCCGCCAATTCGCGTTAGTGGTGATGGCGTAGGGACTTACGGCGACGTGAGCGCGCGAGTTGCGGACGACGTGCTCGCGACGTCAGAGCGCCTTCTGTCTCCAGTTGTCTCTATCCGTCCCACACAGTCCACCGAGCGACTGCAAGGTTTCCCACTAGTCAAATGGGGCGGTTCGATGCGCCACGGTGCCTCGCGTCCGTGGGCGTGGCCTGCCGACGTCTCGCGGGCGGCACGTTCGACGACGTGCTCTCGTGTGCGTGTCGCGGCGCTAGGATCAGGGGACGCCGGAGCGCGCCTTGTGCAGGTTGCACCGCTCGCGAGTCGCGCATCGACCGTCGAGTTCCGGCGTGGTGCCAGCACCCGGGGAGGCCCCAGGTTGAGTCTTCGGAACGTCGCCCTGAGAAGTCATGACTGAGCGATCTCGCGCGGGAGCACGCGTCTTCGCCGCGGTCGCCGTTCTCGTGGTTGTGCTCGCGTGGCTCCTCTGGCCGACGGAGACTCCAGAATCGCGCCGCCACGCCGATGTTGCCGCGCCGGCGACAAGCGATTCCCCGATGCCCCGCACGCCAGATCCACGACAGCGTGTGCGCGTCGCGGTTCCTCCGCAGCAGCCCACCGTTGCATCCGTACCCGCAGCGCCGGAGCCGAGCGCGCCGCCCGAGCCTCATTCCGCAATGGAGTGGACGGACGTGACCGTCCTGGACGTTTGGAACGAAGCGCCCGTGCCGGATCTCGCGTTCTTCCTCGTGGGCCAGGTGGAGCAAGCCACTGCAGAGCAGATCCCCGCGACACTCGACGGCGCCACCGGCCGTTGGCGAGTCCGGTCGGACGCGGCAGGGCGCCTACGCCTTCCGTCGTCAGCGGTGCAGGCCGGACTCGAAGCGTGCACGCCCGGCTGGACGTTCGTCGTGCTGGATGAAGTTGGCCCGAGCGCCATGCCCGTCGCATGGGTGCACAGCAATGTCGAGATCCGGGGTCGAGTCTCGAGCGACGCGCTCGGAGGGGTTGCTCGGTCCCTGGACATGGAAAGCGTGCGCATCGAGGCCTGGGGACTCTCCGATGACGCGTACCCCGGCGTGGGCGCGGCGGACGGCGGCGGGATCCTGGATGAAGCCTGGTTGGTGCGGCAGCGACTGGAACGGTGAGAGGACATCGCTCGCACGGACATCGCGGGGAGGTTCCGCTGCGACGTGCCGCGGGTGCGTGGCCTCGTCATCGCGGCGCGCGTGCGTGCGGTGCTACCTGCGACGCTGTCCGCGTGGCGGCCGGCGGCCGTGCCAGTCCGGGATGTTGATGCCGCTGCGCGCAGGGCGAACGTCGAACTGGTGCTTCGGCCAGGCTACGTCATCGGTGGGAGGCTCGAGGACGAGCTTGGGAATCCCGTGCGTCTCGCGACGTGTCGATTGCACGTCGTCCGGAGCCTGACCGCGGCGGAAGTCAAGCCATCGGAGCTGCTGGCGCACGGTCACAGTTACACGGTGGTCGGGAACTCCAGGACCGGCGAGTACAGCGTGGACTTTCAGATCGAGGTCCGGACCGACGGGAGCGGCCGCTTCGAGTTCGTCTCGAACGTCGATGGCGACGCCACCCTGTTCATCGAGCCGTCGTCCGACCATCATGTCACGTTCGTGGATCTCGGTCGTGTCGCGCAGTTCGACCGAACGGCTCCGGTCGTCGTCGCGTCGGATCGTGCGCGCGACGTCGTGCGGTTGCTGGATCAGCACGGCGTACCGCTCGCAGGTCGCAACGTACTGTTTCACGACGCGACGAACCGGTCGGTGCAGGTTGCGCTACGGCGTACGCTCGACGAACGCGCGGAAGTCCCCGCGAGGATCTTGATCCCGGGGCGTGAGTACACGATCGAAGTCCGCGGCAAGGACTGGCGACCGCCCGCCCTGGCGAGCATGCGGGTCGTCTGGAACGGAGAGCGGGAACTCCGCTTTCCGCAGGACGATGGGCTGTCCGCGCCTCGTTGAGCGGCCGGCTTCGTCGCGCTCTACCCGTATTCACGCCCGGACCTTTCCTTACCCCCTCGCCATCACCTCCGCCGTCCGGACGAGCACGGTGCGAGCCTGTTCGT
>CALJKZ010000212.1 GCA_937983085.1 uncultured Gemmatimonadales bacterium | reverse complement strand
GAGTGGATCCTGGAGGAGGACATCCAGGAGATCCTCGGTCGGTCGCCGGGGATCGATGCGAATACCCGGGGCCTCCCGGTGGGCATCTTCCGCCAAGCGGCAGTCGAGCGGATCGGCGACCCTCTGTACGGGCAGATCCGCCGGATGGCAGCGCTGGTCGGCGCGGACGTCGTGGTTCTGCCCGTAGCCGTGTCCTTCGAGGCGAACCCCGAGCTGCCGGGTTCGACGCCGCGGGTCCGCTTCATGGCGACGATCTTGGATGCGCGCACCGGACGCGTGCTCTGGTTCGGGATCGAAGAGGGTGGCGATCACCCACGCACCGATCCCCGGGCGTTGGCGTCCGCCGCGGAGCGTCTGTCCCGGACCATCCTGTGGTATGCGACGGGCTGACGGCATGAAGGCCACACCGTCATGGGCCGTGGCCGTGGCCGTATTCGCGGCCTTGGCCGCCGGCGCGTGCGTGGATCGCCCCGAGCTCACCCTCCCCACCGCCGACGAAGTGGAGACGTACTACGAGTACGCCGACGGCCTGGAAGCCGAGGTCGTCGGGAACGTGGCCGTTCTCACGGTTGAGCAGTCGGCCCGACAGCTGCGGGACGGCGGGCGGCTATGGGCACGGGTCGGACCCTATATCTTCCTCTTCACCGACGAGACCCGGCGGCTCTTCGAGGACTTTCCGGGGCTCGCCGGTGTCCGGGTCACCACCCGGGTCGGTTCGGCCCAGGTCGCGACGGCGATCCTGGCCCGGGACGACATGCCCGACATCCTCTGGCGGCGCTCGCTGAACATCGCCGGCAAGGCCAGGCGGGACGGTACGCAGCAGATGACGCTTCTCGAAGACCTGGTTGACTGGGGCGAGTCCCACACCGAGTTCGAGTACAATCCGCGATTCACCCGGCGCTGACCGACGGCGGACCCTGCCGGGCCGCCCCGGTGGTCGCTGATCCGCACACACTCCAAACAGCAAGACATGGCACAGACCATCACCGTGATTCCCGGGGACGGGATCGGACCGGAAGTCACCGAAGCGACCCTCGACGTGCTGAAGGCCGCCGGCGCCGAACTCGAATACGACATGCAGCTCGCCGGCCTCATCGCCCTCAAGGAGGTCCGGAATCCGCTGCCCCAGGCCACGCTGGATTCGGCGGAGACGAACCGGCTCCTCCTCAAGGGGCCGCTCACCACGCCGTCGGGCTCAGGGTTCCGCTCCATCAACGTGGAGCTTCGGAAGGCCTTCGACCTGTACGCCAACGTCCGGCCCGTCCGCACCATCGTGCCCGGCGGCCGGTACGAGGACATCGACCTCGTCCTCATCCGCGAGAACACCGAGGGACTCTACGTCGGCGTCGAGCACTACATCGGGATGCACGGCGATCCCCGGGCCGCCGCGGAGTCGGTGATGATCATCACGCGATTCGGTGCGGAGCGTGTCGTGCGCTACGCCTTCGACTACGCCCGCAAGAACGGACGCAAGAAGGTGACGTTGGCGCACAAGGCCAACATCCTGAAGTACACCCAGGGTCTCTTCCTGGACGTCGGTGAAGAGGTGGCCAAGGAGTATCCCGACATCGAATGGGAGGACCGGATCATCGACGCCACCGCCATGCAGCTGGTCCTCGATCCGTACCGCTTCGACGTCCTCGTCATGGAGAACATGTTCGGCGACATCCTGTCGGACCTCATGGCAGGTCTGGTGGGTGGCCTGGGCTTCGCCCCCGCCGGCAACATCGGCGCCGACGCCGCCATGTTCGAGGCGGTCCACGGCTCTGCGCCCGATATCGCGGGCCAGGGCATCGCCAACCCGACCGGTCTCCTCATGTCCGCTTGCCTCCTCCTCGAGCACGTGGACCAGCACGAGACGGCCACCCGGATCCGGGACGCCGTGGACACGGTGGTCCACGAAGGCACGGCCCGGACCGTCGACATGGGTGGGACGGCGAACACCAAGGAGTACACGGCGGCGCTGGTGAAGGCGCTCAAGTGACGGAAACGCACGGCCGCGTGGCGGCGTGAGGGCGGGGGCGTGATGGACGAGGAGCGGAAGGTGTCGTGGCGGGACCGGTACCCCGCGGAGGTCACGTGCGTCCGGTGCCTCGACGTCTTCGACCAGATGCTTCTCGACCGTCTCCTTTGGTGCGAGTCGTGTCGGGCCAAGGCGCGCAACCGCGCCACCTGGTGGGGATGGGCCGGAGGGTTCGGCTTTGGCGCCGTGGTGGCGGCGTACGTTTGGCTGGTCATCCGACCCAGCGATCTGGTCATCGGGGGTTGGATCGCCACCATGGTCGCGGCGGTGTGGATCGGGTCGAAGGTGGCCCGGGAGTTCGTTTACGGGGCCATGCGCTTCCGCAACGCCCGGGCCGTGGAGGCCGTGCCTCCCGTGCAGGCCGATCCCGGTGACGCCGCCTCCGACGACGACGCGCCGTAATCGGCTCAAGAAGCGGGTTCCTCCCTCCGATACTCCTAAGACCGGGTTCGTCCTGTTCCGGCGCACGGTGCGTCGGCGTGCCCGGGTGCGGTACTCCCGGGAGACGCCTTCGTGAACCTGCGAGCCCGAACGACGCTTGCCATTCTGGGGCCGGTCCTGCTGTGCACGGGGATCTTCGGCACCTTCGCGTACGTGCAGGTGCGCGAGTCGGTTCTTGCGGCCGCCGTGGGCGAGTTGGAGGCCATCGCCGACCTCAGGGTCCGGCAGGTGGCCCGGCTGATGAGTACGTACCGCGGGGTAACGGCGGCCGGGGCGCAGGCCCTAGAGAGTCGCTTCGCGCCCGACGGTTCCGTCACCCCCGAGGTGACGGCCTACCTCGAGGAGCTGTTGCATCTCGAGGAGGCGATCTCGGCTGCCCACGTCTTCGACTCTACGGGGACGGTGCTCGCCTCGACCCTTCCTGACTTCGTAGGGACGGTGGGCAACGAGCGAATGGGCCCGTACGGCATGCCCGACTCCGATGTCTACACTCCTTGGGTGCGCCCCTTCGTCTTCGACGAGGCGAATCCCGGACGAACGGCCGTGCTCATGCCCATCGTTCGGGACGGTCGCTTTCTCGGAACCCTCGGCGTCCGCTTCCAGGCGGCACCGCTCCTCATCGCCATCGAGACGGGCACCTTCGGTGACACGGGCGAACTCCTGCTGGCGACGAGCGACGACGACGGCAACGCCCGCTTCCTCACCAACGTGAAGCAGCGTGCCGGAGCCATGGGTGAGATTCTGGCCACGGCGGCGGATGTCGACGTGCCCATGATCCGGGCGCTCAATGGCGAGAACGCCGTACACGTGGATGACATGCGTGACTATGCGGGCAACGAGGTCATCGCGGTGACGCGCTTCATTCCGGACGTCGAGTGGGGACTCGTGGCGGGGCTGGACCTGGCCGAGGCCCTCGCCCCCGCCACCCGGCTTCGGGACGTTCTGATTCTCCTCGCCACGGCCCTCGCGACCCTGTCCATCGTCGCAGGCTACTACCTCGGTGGTCGGTTGACCCGGGCAAGCACCCTCGCCGGACGGGAGGCCGAGGCGCGGAACCGCGCCGAGCGACGCTTCGTGCACATGCTGGCCACATCACCGACACCGGTCATCGCGGTGGACTCGTCCGAAGGGCACGCCATCACGTTGGCAAACCGTGAGGCTCAGCGTCTCTTGAAGACCGATGAGGAGGCCCTGGCGGGGCACTTGCTGGCGGAGCTGATCCATCCCGAAGACCACGGCCTCCTCTACGAGCACCTCGAGATCGCGGCCAAGGGGGGGGAAGGCCGCACGACGCGCGTGGATGTTCGGGCTCATCGGGTGGACGGATCGTCCGTCGACGTTGAACTCGCCTTCACCCCCCTCGAGGACGAGTCCGGCCCGATGATGCTCGCGAGCCTCATCGACCTCACACACCGCAAGGAGGCCGAACGGGCCCTGGAGGAGCGGGCGCAGGCTCTGGCGCGAAGCAACCGGGAACTCGACCGCTTCGCCTACGTCGCCTCCCACGACCTCCGCGCCCCGCTGCGAGGCATCGACCAGCTGGCCGGCTTCATCGAGGAGGACGCAGGCCACGTTCTCCCCGAGGAATCGAAGAGCGATCTGGCGCTTCTTCGGGGGCGCGTGAGTCGACTCGATCAACTGCTGGCAGGCCTTCTGGAGTACGCTCGCGTCGGACGCACCGAAAGCGAGCCCGGCGAGGTCGACGTGGCCGAGTTGATGGCCGAGATCGCCGACCTGTACGTGCCCGAGGGAAGGTTCCGCGTGGAAGTGGACGGCGTCCTGCCTACGGTGTTCGCTCCACGTACCGCGGTGGCACTGTGTCTCCGCAACCTGGTCATGAACTCGGTGAAGCATCACGACCGGGACGAGGGCGTCATCCGCGTGAGCGGAACCACGCGTGGCAGACACGCGGTCATCATCATCGAAGACGACGGGCCGGGCATTCCCGACGCCTACGCCACCAAGGCCTTCGAGCTCTTCCAGACGCTCAGGCCCCGGGACGAAGTGGAGGGCAGTGGCCTGGGCTTGCCCATCGTGAAGAAGGCCGCCGAGGCCCATGGTGGCGAGGTGCGACTGCTCGCCACCGAGGGTCGCGGTGCGCGTTTTGAACTCCGGTGGCCGCGACCGGGTCGACATTCATCGCCGAGGGACGCCGCGTGACCGCACTCAACGGGTTGGACGGGCGGCCGACGCCTTCGCAGGACGTCACGTTTCTCGTGGTCGACGACGACCAGGTGGACCGCCGGGCCTTCGTTCGCGCCATGCGGCGACAGGGTGTGCCGGGCCGGGTGGTGGTGGCCCGCGACGGTCACGAGGCGCTCCAACGACTCCGGGGGAACGAGGAGCAGGGGATCGAGGCCATCGAACGCCCCTTCGTGGTGCTCCTTGACCTCAACATGCCCCGCATGGGCGGCCTGGAGTTCCTCGAACGACTCCGGGCGGATCCACGCCTGCGTCGCACCATCGTTTTCGTGCTCACCACGTCCGACGATCCCGAGGACCAGGCCGCCGCATACGATCGGAACGTTGCGGGCTACCTCCTGAAGACCGGCGCCAGCGACGACTACGAGGCCGCGGTTCGGCTTCTCGGGCAGTACGTCGACGTCGTACGACTCCCCACCGAATGGGAGCTTTGAGACGTGGGCTTCCGACTGAAGGAGCCGGGCCTGAAGGTCCTGGTCATCGATGACGACCGTGTCGACCGCCGGATCCTGAAGCGTCGCCTTCAGGAGGTGGATGCCGACATCGAGGTGGACGAGGCGGAGGGCCCGGGCGACGGAATGGCACGGGCGCAGTCAGGTGATTACGACTGCATCCTGCTGGACTTCAACTTCCCGGGTGGTGACGCCTTCGAACTCTTCGACGAGCTACTCGCCGAGGCGCCCTCGGACCGTCCGCCCATCATCCTCCTCACAGGACAGGGTGACGAGCGCATCGCGGCCGAGAGCATCCACCGGGGGGCCCAGCAGTACCTGATGAAGGGGGATGTGGAGGCGGACGCCCTGCGGTCCGCCATCGAGAACGCTCTGGAGCAGGGGCGCGAGCACCGGGTCGTGGCGGCGCGGGATGCCGAGCTCACCCGCCTGTCCTTCTACGACGCCCTTACCGATCTGCCCAATCGACGCCTCCTCACGGAGCGCTTGAGTCAGGCGGTCCTCGATGCGGCGCGCTCCGGGCCCTTCGTGGTCCTCATGATGGATCTGAACCTCTTCAAGCAGGTCAACGACGAACACGGCCACGACGTGGGCGATGCCCTGCTCAAGGTGGTGGGCCGTCGAATCAGCCAGGTGACGCGGGAGTCGGACACCGTGGCCCGCCTTGGCGGCGACGAGTTCGCTGCGGTCCTGTCCAGCGCTGATAGCGTCGAGGGCGGCCTCGTCGTGGCGCGGAAGATCAAGCGGGCGGTGGCCGAGCCGGTGGTGGTGGGCGGCGACGTCCTCCACGTGGGGATCTCGGTGGGGATCGCGCTGTTCGGGTCCCATGGGGACAACCCCGAGGCTCTCCTGCGGCATGCCGACGTCGCGCTGTACGAGAGCAAGGGGACCGGCGACGTCGCCGTGTACGGCGGCAACGCGACGGCCGAGGGCCGCGAGGCGACACGGATCGCCCGCGACCTCGACGACGTCGTGGAGCGGAGGCAGCTCGTCACCATGTACCAGCCTCAGGTGCGTCTGGACTCGG
>CALJKZ010000211.1 GCA_937983085.1 uncultured Gemmatimonadales bacterium | reverse complement strand
CGTTGGTGAGGCTTTCTTGTTACATGAACGTCGCTGAGGAGCCGTCGATCTTGCTCCCCGCGTCGCTACCAGCGTACCCAAGGGTCTCGGTCAAGCGACTCAGTGAGCAGACCCGCCCCACACCGGTGCACGACGAGAAGCCGGGGATCCGGCCATCACGCTCGAAGATCGAGAGATCGGTGGAGCTGTGGAGTTCGAACAGGTCGAACGACCGCTTGAATTGGCCCACGTACAGTCGGAAGGCAGGATCGATGTTCATTCGGACGTACGCGTCGAGAAGGGTGGCGCCCCCCCCGGCGAAGTCCGTCTGAACACGACCGACGAAGAAGTCGTTGAAGGCGGCATCTACGATGACCCGCGCCCGACGGATGAAGAAGTCATTGACGGCCCCGTCCACCGAGGAGCCCTGGTACTGGGTATGAAGACGGCCGCCGATGGTGATGGAGGCGGCACGTGAAGAGATGGTCGTCTGGGCCTCGAGGGCCGCGGGGGTCAGCACCGTGAGCACGGCGGCCGTCCACAGGAGGATGCGTCGCATCGCGTACCATTCCTTGAAGTGTGATCGTCACGACTCCGGTCACGGCGGAGTCTCGAAAACGTCACGGCATGCCAGAGCGGGTACAACCCTGACGGCCCGGCCTCACGCCCATTTCAGCGGATCGTGACGGCCTCGTTACAGAGCCGTGACTCCCCCGTCACGGCCCCGCTGGCTCATCCCTGCCACAAACAGGAAGCGGACGCCGCGGACGCGGCTACATCGCCCTCCGCAGGACGGCGTGCACCCGAGCCATGAAGCGGTTGGCATCCACCGACTTCTCGACGTAGTCGTCGGCCCCGGCCTCCAGGAGCTCGGCCTCCAGGGCGTCGCTGCCGGTGCCCGTGCGGATGAGCACGGGAAGCGCCGCCGTGTCCACCGAGCCACGGATCTGTTCGAGGACCTGCCGGCCGTCCAGACCCGGCATGGCCAGGTCGAGGACGATGAGTTGGAAATCCTGGCTGGCCTTGAGCATGTCGAGGGCCTTGTGACCGTCCTCGGCTTCCTCCACCTCGTATCCGTCGCGCTCGAGGAGGGAGCGCATGAGGAGGCGGGCCTCTTCGTCGTCGTCCACGAGCAGGATCCGCGGCGGGCCGGCGTGCACTTCGCTGGCCCCCTCTTCGAGTCCCTGCCCGAGAACCCGCTCCACCTCCACCAGCGTCGTCTTCCCCTGGGTCACCCACTCGAGACCGACCTCATGCAGTGAGCGCATCCCACCCTGCTGGGCCACGCGGAACAGGGTCGCCCACCCCTTCCGCTGCTCCACCGCCTTCTGGAAGCGCGGGCCTCCGATGAGCACCTCGTTCACCGGCAGCCGTCCCCGGTAGCCCGTGAACCCGCACTCCGTGCAGCCCACCGCGCGGACCACCGGTTCGATGCCGTGTCGGTCGGTGAGGCGCTGCTCGTCCGGAGTGAGCTGTCCCCGCACGGGTTCGGCACACGCCGTGCAGACGCGGCGCAGCAGCCGCTGGGCGATCGCCCCTCGGAGGACCTGGGAGATGGTGCTGTACTGCAGCCCCATGTCCGCCAGCCGCGCCACCGACGGCAGTGCATCGTCGGCGTCGACGGTGGTGCGCCCCAGGTGGCCCGTCATGGCGGCCTGGGCCGCCGTCACCGCCGTCTCCTTGTCCCGGATCTCACCCACCAGGATCACGTCGGGGTCCTGCCGCAGCATGGCCCGCAGGGCGCTGGCGAAGGTCATGCCCTGCTTCGTGTGGACCTGGGTCTGGGTGATGCCCGGGAGCTCGTACTCGATGGGGTCCTCGACGGTCATGATGTTCACCCGACCGTCGGCCAGCTCCCGGAGTGCTCCATACAGGGTCGTGGTCTTTCCCGACCCCGTCGGCCCCGTGACCACCACGATGCCGTCGCGGTTGGTCATGAGATCCCGGAGACGCTCGAGCTCCATGGAGGGGATCTCGAGGTCGTCCAGGGACAGCGAGCTGCCCGAGTCCAGTACGCGGATGACGCACTTCTCCGCCCCACCGGCGGGAATGGTCGAAACGCGCAGATCGAAGCCGCGATTCTTGACCTGCACCCGCGCCTTCCCTTCCTGCGGTCGGAGCCGGTCCGCGATGTCGAGCTTGGCCAGCACCTTAACCCGGGAGATGATGCGGTTGAGGGCCGCCATGGGGAGATCCATGTGCTTGCGCAGCACCCCGTCCACCCGATAGCGCACGGCGCCGAGGCGCCGTCCGGGTTCGATGTGGATGTCGCTGGCCCCGGCGTTGATGGCGTCACGAATGATGAGGTTCGTGAGCTTGACCACGGGAGTCGCGGTCACGTCGTCTTCGGAAATGGACTCGGGGCCCATCTCCTCGACGAGCTTCACGGCATCTTCGCTGACGTCGTCGGCGATCCCGCCCAGGAGCGACTCCACGGCCCGCTCCGGCGAGTAGCGCTCGTCGATGGCGTCCTGGATGGCCCCCGGCGACGCCACTTCGAAGAGCAGCGTCCGCCCCGTGCTGAAGCCCAGCGCCCGCTCTGCTTCGACGTTGGTGGGGTCGCACGTCGCCACGACGAAGTACCGGTCGTCCTCGGCGATGGGGAAGACGCGGTGCTTGCGCGCCATCGTCTCCGGGACCAGCAGAGCAGCGTTGGGATCGGCGACGGACATGTCGGCGACCTTCAGCCGGAAGTATTCGGCAACCAGCTCAGCGAGTTCGGAGTCGGTGAGCTCGTACGCCCGGGCCACCTGGGTCCACGCCTCGGAAGCGTCGCTGCCGGCGGCAACCTCCGGCCGGTCGTCGCGTCCGTGACCCGCCCTCTCGGCAATTCGCACCAACCAGTGCACCGCCCCTCCGTTGCCTCCGCTCATCGATCCCTCAAGGTCGCGGCCCGCTTCTCGTGCTTCTCGCGATACATCTCGGCATCGGCCTCGGCCACGAGATCGTCGAGACGGACCCGGGGGTCGTCGTCATGATGCGCCATCCCGACGCTGATCGAAAGCTGATACGGCTCGGGGCTGGTATCGTTGAAGTCCTCCACCCGTTCCCGGAGCCGCTCCACGAGGAGCTCGGAGCTCTCGTCCGCTGCCTCGAGGGCCAGGACGCCGAACTCGTCGCCTCCGAGACGGGCGATGATGTCGGACCGGCGGAAGGTGGCACGGAGGATGTCGGCGACCTTCAGGAGGGCCCGGTCGCCCACGTGGTGGCCCAAGGAGTCGTTGATGGTCTTGAAGCGGTCCAGGTCCAGGTAGACCATGGTCACTCCGCGACCCGACCGTCGTGCCAGCTTGAGGTACTGCTCTCCGAGGTCGGCGAACCCACGACGGTTGTAGAGCCCCGTGAGGTCGTCGATGAGGGAGAGGCTGCGCAGCGCCGAGAACAGGCGGTGGCGCTCGATGGCGTGGCGCACCGAGCGCACCAGAAGCCCGGGCGTGAGTTCGCCCTTCACGAGATAGTCCTGCGCCCCGGCCTGAACCGTCGCCACGGCCCGCTCGTCATCGGAATTCTCGGAGATCACGACGATGGGGACGTCCGGCGCGAAGGCGTAGGCACGATCGAAGGTCACCATCCCCTGGCTGTCGTCCAGATCCAACGACAGGAGAACCAGGTCGAGGCCGCCCTGGGTCAGCCGGGCGAGCGCCTGGCTGAGCTCGCCCACCGACTCCACGTGCAGGAGAGCACGTTGGTCAGGGTCCAGGCCATCCTGCAGCTCGTCGACATACTGCTCGTCGGAATCGACCAGGAGGACTTTGATCGGCCTGTGCTGCAAGAACGATGCTCCTTGAAGGGGCGATCGGCGGCGGGCGAATGCAACCGCGCGACAGGCCACGTCGCACGACCGTGGAAAAGGTAACCTTCCGTACCGGCCTGACGGAATGATAAAAAGGCGGGCCCCGAAACGGGGCCCGCCAGGCACTTCAGGCGCTCGCAGAACGCGGGAACGGCGGGATCAGCGATTCCGGCCGAGGAGAATGTCCTCGAAGAAGGACACGACCCGCTCGTCCTCGGATTGGGCCAACCAGAACATGGCCGACTTGCGCGACTCGGCCTGCTCGGCGGTGCGCGCGATCTCGATGAGGGACCCGATGGCCTGATTCTCGGGGCGCTGGGAGAGCGCGAAGATGGCGGCCTCCCTGACTTCCTGCTCCTCGTCGTCTGCCAGGGCCACATCCGACAGCTCGGCGGTGGCAGCCTCGGCGGCCTCCTGACCAACCCAGAAGAGCGCGTTCTTCCGCACGCTCCGGTGGACCGACCCATCGCGAGCCAGTTCGATGAGCTGTCGCCACGTTCCCTCCGTATCGGCCACCGTCGCCGGGAAGACGGCGTCTTCTGCAGCACCCGGAGACGCCCCGGTACGCGCCAGGCCGAGCAGGAAGTCGACGGCCTCGGCCGCCGTCAGCCGCTCCACCTGCCCCCTCAGGTCCGCAGGAGGCGACTCGGAGGGCCGTACGACCTCGACGCCGCGGACGAGACCATCCCGGATCTCCACGTCCACCTCCACCACGTCCGTCACGCACACGCCGGGGTCGTACCGGCCATTGGACCTCCACATCTGGCGCTCTCCCCCGCTCCGGATGCCGCGGTCGCACACCTCGACGCCCGGTTTCAGGTCGTACGCGATCCGGATGGTCCCGTCGTTCGTATTCGCCACCCGCTGGGCGATCTGGCCGGAGAGCGATACCCCCGGCAACAGGAACGCCGCAGCGGTCGCGAGCACTACGGCCGGGGCCCTCATCCGCGGCCCCGAACCAGCGACAGGAGGAACTCGGGCACGCGGGGGTCGTCGGTCTGACCCAGCCAGAAGATGGCGTTCTCGCGAAGCTCACCGTCTTCCTCTTCCCGGGCGACCTCCATAAGGAAGTCCACGGAAGCCCGGCCGCCGTCCTGCGACGCCACGAAGATGAGCTGCTCCTTCATCTCCCGGTCCTCCAGAGTACCGTAGAGGCCCTGGAGCTGCTCGATGATGTCGCCTCCGATCTGACCGGCCCAGAAGAGGGCGTTCTTGCGGGCCTCCACCGGCTCGCGGTCGTCCCGTACCCGCTCCAGCAGCCACTCCTGGGCCTGATCACCACCCGCCTGGGCGATGCCGAAGATGGCCCGCTCCCGTAGCTCTGGGTCTTCCAGCTGGGGGTACAGCTCGATGAGGTACTCGGCTCCCCCGGCATTGGGGTTCTGGCTGATCCAGAAGATGGCATCGGCCCTCAGGTCCGACGGGATGTCGGTGCGACGGGCGTAGCCGCGCAGCGCCTCGATGGCCCGACGGTCACCCGAGCGCTGGGAGATGGCGAAGATCGCCTGCTCCTGCAGCTCCCGATCCTCGCTCTCCATGAGGATGGATTCGAGGGCATCCAGGGCCTCGGGCGTACGCACCTGGTGCAGCCAGAAGACCGCCTGCTCGCGGACCTCCGGATCGGGATCCGGATCACGGTGGGCCAGATCGAGGAGGATGTCCACCGATGCCTCGTCCATCTTCTGGGCCACCAGGAAGACGGCGCGACGCCGTAGCTCCACCGAGCACTCGTCGCGGCTGCGGAGGAGCTCCTGGAGGATGGGGACGGCCTGATCCTCGTTCATGTTGAGGAGGGCGCTGAGGGCCGCCAGTCTGACCTCCTGACCCTCGTCGCACGGACCGGCGGCCTGCTGAGCGATGGCCTGGGCCGCCCGTGGGTCACCTCGCTGGGCCAGTTGGGCTTCGATACGGACGCGCAGCGCATCGGCGTCGCGCCGCGTGCCGGCGTTGGCGTGACGCTCGGCCTGCACGCTCAGCAGCTCGGCTGCCCGGCGAAGCTCCTCACCCCCTCCTCGACGGAAGAGGGCGAACGCATGCCAGTAGTACGAGTCGGCCACGTAGCCTGATCGGGGATGCTCCTCCCTCAACGCGGCGAAGTGACGTGCGGCGTCCTGGTACCGTCGCCGGTTCAGCGCCTCACGACCGGCGGCGTACAGCCGGCCGCCGGGATCTTCTTGCAGCCAACCCTCGGGGGCCTGGCTCCGGAACTCCTCGTGTGCCCACCGGGTGGGGGGCATGGGCGGCACAGGCGCCAGCCTGGGCGAAACCACCGGAGGCATGGGGGCCGCGTGCGGTGACGCCGCGGGCGCCACCCTCGCCCTCAGCGCCGGCATCGGCGCCACCTGGGCCAGCGACGGCATGGCCGACGGCGGCAGTGGGGGCATGGGCGTGTGCGGAACCTGGGCCAGGTACGGTAGGGACGCCGCAGGTACCGACTGGGCACCCAGGTCCTGGACGGGCAGTGCAGTCGCCGTCACCGCGAGGAGCGGCAGGGCGCTGAGCA
Source organism: uncultured Gemmatimonadales bacterium (assembly GCA_937983085.1). Lineage (GTDB taxonomy): Bacteria > Gemmatimonadota > Gemmatimonadetes > Longimicrobiales > Gaopeijiaceae > UBA2589. The sequence goes on along the minus strand of CALJKZ010000211.1, from coordinate 69 downwards.
GCGTCGTCGTCCACGTCTTCCGGTTCATCGTATCGCCTCCTGGGCGTGCACTCTTGATGATCATCGTCC
>CALJKZ010000210.1 GCA_937983085.1 uncultured Gemmatimonadales bacterium | reverse complement strand
CTCGATGATCGTCTAGCGACCCTCTGCCACCGTCCCACGCTTGGGCAGGGCTGGGACCATGGTGGTGCCCCGGCGCCAACCCCGGACCTCGACCACGCGCGTGCTGGAGGCGCGTCGTCCATCCACCTTGTCCGTGACGGTCACCGTGACTTCATAGCGCCCGTTGTCCAGCGCCGACTCCACCCGGCGCAGCTCACCGATGATGCCGTCAGGACCAGCGGCCGACTCGCCCTGGAAGAGGGTGCGCACCGTCCGATCGTCATCCCCGTCGTCGACGCGTCGGATGGCGAGCTCGGTCTCGTATCCACGCCCCGGCGGCAGGTTGTAGATCTCGTAGTAGAGGTCGAAGGCGCTCCCGGGGAACGGGCTCGTGGGCTGCAGGGCCACCGTGCCGCCCGGGGGCTCTCAGCCACCCCGCGATCCCGGAAGGCCGAAGGCGATGTCGCTGAGCATCAGCCCCGTTCCGCTGTAGTCGGGGACGGTGAAGTCCGACTGTTCCAGCTGGCCGTAGCCCGGCCGCCCCGCGTCGGTGACCACCAAGCGTTGCCATGTGGAGCTGGATGGTTCGGAGTCGAGCTCGACGGTCGTGTGGAGCAGGTGTCGTCGCGCCAGAGGAGACGGCACCGACACGTAGACCGAGTCGATGGTGTCGATGACGCGCTGCTCCGCGGTGTCGGCAAGGACGAACCGGATGTCGAACCGGTAGCGAATGTCACCCTCGAAGCGCTCGCGCCGTAGCTCCCGGACGGGCACGGCTACGGCGGCCACGACGGTGGTGCCGTCGGCGGTGCCGCGGAAGGGGTGGAGGTCGTAGTGCCAGCGTACGGGACCGGAGGCGGTCTCCGCCGACGTTTCGACCCGCCCATCGCCCGGGACGGCTCCCGCGGCCGCCAACAGCACCACGACCACGCCGCCGATGACGGCGGCCTGTGCCAGGGCGAGCAGACGGGGGAGGCGACGCTGGAACATGACCTCAACATGCAGGTGGGTCCGGCGGCACGCGAGCTACGCGCCGGCCTTCACCTCATACGACGTACCGGCTTCGCTCTCGTGCACACCTCATGTACGCCAGCAAGCCCGGAAACGTTCGGGGTTCGGCGTGAGCGTCGGCCCTGGCTCGCTGGGCCACCCGGTCGCATGTTGGCTGCGATGGGCGCCGACGGCGCCCGAGGGGGGAAGGTGGCATGACCGAAGGCCAGAAGGAACGGATCGGGCCGTACGTGCTCCACGAGGTGCTCGGTGAGGGCGGGATGGGCACGGTGTATCGTGCGCTCCAGACCGAGCCCGTGAATCGCGAGGTCGCCCTCAAGATCATCAAGCCGGGCATGGACACCCGGGAGGTCGTGGCCCGCTTCCAGGCCGAGCGACAGGCTCTGGCCCTCATGAACCATCCCGGCATCGCCACGGTGTACGACGCCGGCGAGACGACGGAGGGTCGGCCCTACTTCGTCATGGAGCTCGTGCGTGGAGTGCCCATCGACGAGTACTGCGACACCCACAAGCTGAGCACGAAGGAGCGTGTCGCCGTGGCGTTGGGCGTATGCGATGCGGTCCATCACGCCCACCAGAAGGGGGTCATCCACCGCGACCTGAAGCCGTCCAACGTCCTCGTGACCGTGGATGACGCGGGGCCGTCTCCCAAGGTCATCGACTTCGGGATCGCGAAGGCCGTGGCCGGTGCCGTCGCGGGCGACGGCCTGGTGACGACCATGGGGCAGATGCTCGGGACGCCGGCGTACATGAGCCCGGAGCAGGCGGAGCGCAGCGGCCTGGACGTGGACACGCGGACGGACGTGTACTCGCTGGGCGTGATCCTCTACGAGTTGCTGTCGGGCTCCCTTCCCTTCGACAGCGAGACGCTCAAGCGACCCGACTTCATCGTCCAGTTCCTCATTCGGGAGCGGGACGTCCCCACGCCGAGCATCCGCCTCGGAGATCTGGCGAATACGCAGGATACCGTGGCGCGGAATCGCCGGACCGACGTGCGGGCGCTCCGACGGGAGCTTCGCGGCGATCTCGACTGGATCGTGATGAAGGCCATGGAGAAGGACAGGACACGCCGCTATGCCGCCGCCAGCGAACTGGCGGCCGACCTCAGGCGGTACCTGGCGGGTGACGCCGTTCTGGCCCGTCCCCCCAGCACGGGCTACCGGCTGCGAAAGATGGCGAGGCGGCACCGGGGCGCCCTCGCCGCGGGAGTGGCTCTCCTGCTGTCGTTGGTTCTCGGAGCGGCCGTGTCCACCGTGGGGTTCCTCAGAGCCGAGGAGAATGCTCAGCAGGCCGCGGCGGAGGCCGCCCGCGCCGAGGCCGTCAACGCGTTCCTCGGGCAGATGCTCCAGGCCGCCGACCCGGTGAGCGGAGATGGGCCCCAGACCACCGTCCGCGACGTACTCGACGCGGCCAGCGACGAGGTCGCCGAGGGCGCCCTCGAGGACCAGCCTCTGGTGGAGGCGTCCGTGCGCCGATCCATCGCGGGTAGCTACATGCAACTCGGACTCTTCGACGAGGCCGAGGAGCACTTCGTGGTGGCAAGGCAGCTCCTCGAGGAGCACGGCGGCGGACCGGCCCTGAGGGTCGAGGCGCTGGACGAATTGGGGCAGATCGCCCGGAGGCAGGGCCGACTCGCCGATGCCGAGGCGTTCTACCGTGCGGCCCTGCAGCTCGCCGACTCGGCGGGTTTCACCTCGGACGGCGGCCAAGGTGAAGAGTTGGTGAACGGTGTACGTTCCGACCTCGCCCTGACCCTGCAGAACATGGATCGGCTGGGCGAGGCCGCGGCGATCCTCGAGGAGCTGGCCGCGTCCCACCGGCGACTCCTCCCCATCGACGACCTGGGCCGGGCGACGACGCTGAACAACCTGGCGCTCGTGAAGAGTTCGGCGGGCGACGTCGAGGGCGCCATCGGCCTCTTCCGGGAGACGCTGACGTCGTTGAGGGCCGCCTTCGGCCCCTCCCACCTCTACGTCGCCGCGGTGCTCGAGAGCATCGGCAGCCTCCACCAGAGGCAGGGCCGGTACGCCGAGGCCGACTCCCTCCGGCTGGCGGCGCAGGACATGCGCCGTGAGCTGGTGGGAGAGAAGCATCCCCACTATCAGAACGGTCTGGCCGGACTCGGCCTGCTCCGCCTGGAGATGGGGGATCCGGAGACGGCGGAGGCCCTACTCTCCGAAGCCGTCGCGTTGGGTGAGGAGCTTCTCGGCCCCGAACATCCCGGCGTGGCTACGTCCCTCCACTCCCTTGGACTCGTCTACATGGAGACCGATGCGTCGGAGGCCGCCGAGGGTGTCTTCCGGCGTGCCCTCGCCATCCGGGAGGCGTCGCTGGGACCGGATCATCGCAACACGCTGAACGCACGTGCGAGCCTGGCCGGCGCCTTGCTCCTCGGTGGGCAGGCCGCCGAAGCGGAGGCCGAAGCCGGGGCCATCGTGGCTCGACAGCGCGAGCTCGGGGTCGACGACGCGCTCCTGGTCGGATCCGCCCTTCGGATCTGGGCCGGAGCCTCCGCCGAGCTGGGACGGTACGAGGCGGCGGAGGAGGCCCTTCTCGAGGCGTACGACATGCAGAGTGCGGACCTGGGTGACGCCCACAGGCAGACGGTGTCCACCGTCGAGTCGCTCGTGAAGCTCTACACCATGTGGGAGCGCGAAGACCTCAGGGAGGAGTGGGAGGCCCGACTCCGTTCGCCGTAGCTACCGCTGCTCGTTCCCGGGCCAGGCCGAATCGTCGGCCGTCAGGTACCGACCGAACCAGCCCAGGAAGCGCCGGTAGCGGTCGGCCTCGTAGAAGGGGGGAAAGCCGCCATGGCCCTGGTCGGGATAGACCACCAGGAGGGTCTCTCGCCCCAGTGCCTTCATGGACTGGTACATGATCTCGGACTGGAGGATGGGCACGTTCCAGTCGTGCTCCCCTCCCATCCACAGCGTCGGCGTGGTGATGTCGGCTACGCGGAAGAACGGGGACAGACGGTCCCACAGCTCGTGGTTCTCCCACGGATACCCGAGCTCCTGCGTGTACCAGCGCTGGTACTGATCATGGCCCCAGGAGGCCGTGTGGAGGGCCGCCCCGGCCCCCGAGATGGCTGCTCGGAAACGGGGAGTATGGGCGATGATGGCGTTGGTGGTGATGGCGCCGTACGACCACCCCCCCACGCCCAATCGGTCCGGATCGGCCCAGCCCTGCTCGATGGCGTGATCGACGGAGGCGACGGCGTCGATGCGCTCCGGGCCTCCCCAGTCCTGCCACAACCCCAGCGCGAAGTCCTGACCATACCCGTGGGATCCCCGGTAGTTGGGCTGGACGACGAGGTAGCCGCTCGCGGCGAAGAGCTGTCGCAGGCCGTGCCAGCCCCACGAGTCCTGCCCCATCGGGCCGCCGTGGATCCAGAGGATGGTGGGAAGATCCCCGGTGGCACCGGGCGGGAAGGTGTAGAAGGCGTCGAGCTCGGTGCCGTCGGGGGCCCTAACACGGTCCTTCCGCACCTCTCCGAGTTCGAGCTCTCCGATAAGCTCATCGTTGTGTCGGGTGAGCTGCGAGCCCGATCCGTCGGACTCCACCAGCCAGAGTTCGCCGGGGGCGTCCGGTGCGCTTGCCCGGGCCACGAAACGCCCGTCAGGGAGGGGAGCGAACGCCTCCACGTGTCCTCGCCCGGCCCACACGACGGCGTGGTCGCCCCCGTCGACGGAGATGGCCATGAGGCTCTGAGAGCCTTCGCTCTCGAGTAGCGCGAAGAGCTGTCGGCCGTCAGGGGAGAATCGGAGCGACCACACGTTCCGGTCCAGCTCCCGGGTCAGGATCCGGGGCTCGGAGCCGGGAGCCGCGACCGCCACGTGGGACATGCCGTACCCGCCGATCTCGGGCCTCACGTTGGTCAGCCATGCCATCGTCTCGCCGTCCGGGCTCCAGGCCGGGCTGTTGTCGGAGCCCCTGCCACGACTCACCCGTTCGAGTCCCGGGGTCGCCTCGGTCGACGCGTCCGTGGCTTGGCGTGCCGTTGGGTCGGCGGGGACGATCCACACGTCGGAGTCGTAGTTCGCGTCCGGGTCGGAGGTCCGGTTGCTGACGAACGCGATCCGAGTCCCGTCGGGCGACCACTCCATGGACCCGTCGTCGTAGTCCCCGTCCGTGAGTCGAGTGAGCTCGCCGGAGTCCAGGTCCAGGACGTAGAGGTGGTTGCGACGCCGGTCGAGGTATCCGGTGTAGTCCTGCTTGAACTGCAGCCGATCGATGACCCAGGGCGGGCGAGGTCGGCCATCGGGACGCTCCTCGGCTTCGTCGCGGAGAGACACCGCCAGGCGTCGCCCGTCGGGGGCCCAGGCATACGAGCCGATGCTCCGGCCGAGATCGGTGAGGAGCCGCGCCTCACCGCCTTCCAGGTCGAGAACCCAGACCTGCCTCCCCTCGCCCTCGTCGCGACTGGCGAGGAAGGACAGGTGTCGGCCGTCGGGGCTGAAGGCGGGAGACCCCGCGGATCGTGCCCCCGCGGTCATCTGCCGGGGACCGGATTCCGACTCGAGGTCGATGAGCCAGACCTGCGACGTCTCGGTGTTGTCCTCCAGGCTCCGCGTGGACAGTACGTAGGCCACGTACCGACCGTCGGCGCTCGCCACGGGCGAGCCCACACTCGCGATGCGGAAGAGGTCCTCCACGACCATGGGCCGGCCGGCGCCCTGGCCGCTCACGGGCGCCCCTACGACGAACGGAGCCGCCGACAGGGTGAGGACGATGACCGCGCGGAGGAGAGAGCGGGAGTGGATCACGCGTAGCGCCGGTCGAACTCCTCGTCGCTCATCATGGCCCAGCGGACCCCCTCGAAGATGCCGATGACCGACGGGATGCCCGTCCAACAGAACAGGAAATAGAGAATCCCCTTGCCGGTCTTGCCCATGTAGAACTTGTGGAAGCCCAGGCCGCCGAGGACCAGGGCCAGAATCACCGCCATGGTGCGGCTCTTGTCGCTGGTGGTGAGGGCGTGGGTCGCCTGATCGAGCACCGGCATGTTCTTCTTCCGCTGGCACTCGTGACAGAGCCCCCGGGCAGCCCACTCGTCCCGTATGGGGGTGTTGCACGATTCGCAGAGTCGGGAGACCCACTCCCGGCAATGACGGCACTTGCGGGCATTGACCCCGATGGGGGCTTCACAGAACGGGCACGGGACCGTCTCGGTCCCGTGGTCGTCCTCCGGCGCTTCCGCCTCGATGGAGGATCGTGTCTCGATGGGGTCGGTCATGCGCCGGGAGGTGCAGGGGCGTCGGAGTCCTCGTCTGATAAACGCCTACGGCGGGGGCGAGGGCAAGGATTCGCCGGGCTCATCGATAGCGTCGCCCGTCGTGCTCGATCCACCCGCCGGGCCGATTCCCCGCAGGGTCGTGGTGCGTCCAGTGAAGGACGCCGCCCTGATCGTTCCACTCGTACTCGCCGCGGATCCGAAGCCCGTCTCCGACGGCGAGGGGCACGCGGTCGGCGAGATCGATGTTGTGGGCCACGAGGAGGGTGCGTCCCGTCGCCAGCCGCAGGATGAAGCGCTGATGCCGGGAGCCCTCCAGGTCGTCTGAGAGAGACCGCTGCACGACGCCATGCACTTCGACGACCTCGTCGGAGCGTCCCGCTTGGAACAGGGCCTCCACCGCCTGGCTTCCGTCGGTGTCGACGGTGGCGGCTGGGGCCCGGCAACCCGAGAGGGCGATGACCGCGAGGGCGACGAGAGTGGCGATGCGAGGAAGTGGCATGGTCCACGATGGCGTAGGCTTCGTCGTCTTGTCCACCCGAGGGTCGGGACGCCGGCCCGGCCTTCCCACGGAACGTGGGCTTCGACACTCTTGTCGAGACCGAAGCCGTCGGTGGGAAGCCCAGCGGATAGCGCCATGCACGATCACTTCACCGAAGACGACGCGCGAAGGATCCTCGCGCGGGCGGCCGAGCGTCAGGAAGCCGCCGAACGGGCCCGCATCGGGTCGGGGGAAGGAGTCAGCCTGCAGGAGCTGAAGGCCATCGCCGACGAGGTGGGCATCGATCCGACCTACGTCCAGGCCGCTGCCGGTGAACTGGTTCTCCGAAAGGACGCGGCGCCGGCTTCCTCACGCTTCGGAGTCCCCACCCGCCTCGAGGAGGTCCGGATGCTTCCCGGTACGGTGTCCGACCGACAGTGGGGGGAGATGGTGCGCGTTTTCCGCGACGCTTTCGGCCGTTCGGGGATCGTGTCGGAGTTCGGAGACGTGCGGGAGTGGATCTCGGCCAACGTCGGAGACGAGGGCATGCCGGTGAGCGTCCGTCTCGAACCCGCTGAGGACGGCATGCTCCTGACCATCACCCAGAGCACCGAAATGCTCTCCGAGGTGGGCTTGGCCCTTGGAGGATCCTTCGGCGGCATCGGGGCGATGCTGGCGGTCTTCCTGGCGGTGGGTGACTTCGGATCCCGCGCGTGGGTCCTGCCCCTCATGCTGGTGATCCTCGGCCTCGGGAGCTTCCTCGGGTTCACCGTATCGGGGCGGAGCTACGCCAAGAAGCGTGCTGCCGTCTTCGACTCGGTGGCCGACAAGGTCGAGCTCATCGGGCGGCCCGAGGATCCGACGACGGGCTGATGCCGCGACAGGTTGAGGATGCCGCGACGGGCTGAGGTGCGCGCCTGGCGCCTGGATTGGCCCTGCGGCTAGCGCCCCTCCCAGTCCACGTCGGAGAGCCGGGCCATCGCGAGCAGAAGGGCCTGGGTCCCCTGCCTGCTTCCACCCTGTGCCTCGAGGGCCACGTACAGTTGGTGGGCCAGAGCCAAGCCCGGAAGCGAGAGGTTCATCCGCTTCGCCTCGTCCAGGGCGATGCCCATGTCTTTGACGAAGTGCTCGACGAAAAAGCCGGGGTCGAAGTCGTTGGCCATCATGCGGGGGCCGTAATTGGACAGGGACCAGCTTCCCGCGGCCCCGGAGGCCACCGACTCCATGACCGTCTCCAGGTCGAGACCGGCCTTGTAGGCGTAGAGCAGGGCTTCGCAGACGCCGATCATGTTGGTGGCGATGAGCGTCTGGTTCACCATCTTCGTGTGTTGCCCAGCGCCGGGGCCGCCCTGCCGCACCACGGCCTTGCCCATGGCGTCCCAGCACGGACGTAAGGCGTCTACGACATCGGCGTCTCCGCCGATCATGATGGAGAGGCGAGCCTCCCGGGCCCCCACGTCGCCGCCGGACACCGGCGCGTCGACGCTGTGCACGTCCCTTTCCTCCGCGGCCGCGTAGATCTCCTGGGCGAGAGACGGCTCGCTGGTGGTCATGTCCACCAGGATCTCCCCGCCGGAGCAGCCCGCGAGTGCACCGTCGGGGCCGAGGACCACCTGACGAACGTCGTCGGGGAAGCCGACGATGGTGAACACCACGTCGCTGGCCTCGGCGACCGCCTTCGGCGTGTCGGCCCACGCGGCGCCCCGTTCAAGCAGGTCGTCGGCCGTGGCCCTCGTGCGCGTGTACACCGTCGCCGAGAACCCCCGATCCATGAGGTGACCGCACATGCTTCGCCCCATGACGCCGAGTCCGATCCATCCGATGCGGGTGGTGCCTGGTTCGACGTTCATGACCGTGTGGAGCTCCTTGGAGGGTGGGGATCGGCGGGGAGGGAGAGTACGGGGCGCGCCGCCGTCGCACGACCCCCGCGGTGAAGGGCCGGGTCAGTCCAGATCCGGCAGATCCAGTGCCTCCAGGACGTCGGCCGTCTCACGGTGGACGTACATCTGGAGCCCGAGGGGCACCAAACCGGCATCCTGAAGGACGGTGCGGTACCAGGCGGCGGGCCGAAGGTGGAAGCCCTCACGGTCGCCCTCGGGGTCGTCTTCGACGGTGAAGATGTCGATGACGGCGAGGCCCCCGGTACGTTCGGCCAGGGCATCGATGCCCGCGAGGATCTCTTCCTCGTCCAGGTAGTGCAGGACGTCCGAGCACACGACAAGGTCGAAGGGCTCGTCGAAGACGTGCGAATCGAGCTCGCCGAACCGGCCGTGGCGCAGGTTGCGGCTGTCCCCGTAGCGTCGGACCGCGTAGTCGCTGCTGTCGATGCCCAGGTACACTGCCTCGGGTCGCAGCTCCAGGACCACGGGCTGCCAGCGACCTTCGCCGCAGCCCACGTCCAGGACGCTACGAACGGGCCTCGCCAGGACGGACTCGGCTGCCGAGACGGCAAGGGCGACGGCCCGCTCCAGATCCGATGCGTCGCCCACCGGCGGATCGGGACCACGGTACCACCGGTCGAAGTACGCCTGGTCGTAGCGCTTCTGCGTCACGGAGCCCGACCCCGAGACGGACGGCGATGGGTCACCGGGCCAGGACCACCGGCGACCACCCGATTCCGTCGGGGGACGGACCGACGTCCAGGCGGCGGACGATGGTCCGGGTGTCCAGATCGATGACGGCGACCTGTCCCGATTGACTCAAGGACAGGAAGAGCGTTTCCCCGTCGGGGGTGACGAATATCCCTTGAGGTCCCTCACCAGGAAGCGGAAGCGTCTCCATATCGCGACGCTCGTCGTAGTCGATGAAGCGGACGTGGCTGCGCCGGAGGTCGGGAATGACCACCATGTCCCGCTCTTCGAGGATGAGGATGCGGTACGGCCACTCGAACCCCGTGAGCGCCGAGTCGACCTCGCCGGTTTCGGTGTCGACCACCGAGACGAAACCTTCGGCGTTGCTGCCCACCCAGACCTGGGATCCGTCCCTGCTTACCGTGACCGCTTCAGGCGTCGCAGGTACCGGGTAGCTCCGGGTCTTCGCCCGCGAGGCGACGTCCAGCCGAGACACGGTGCCCGCGCCCATGTCCCCGGTGTAGAGCGTTTCTCCTGAGCCGGTCACCGCGACCATGTGCGATCCGTCGGCTCCCGTCGGAATGGCGGCCACGATATCACCCCTGAAGGGCTGGACAAGGACGACCGTACGGCTGGCCTCCGACGTGACGGCGACCAACGTGTCGCCGGGTAGGAAGAAGGCGCCATGGGGTCGTGGGTAGTCGCGCAGGTCGATGGTCCGGACCGCGCGGGGTGCGGACACGTCGAACACGGTGAGGGAGTTGCCTCCCCCGTAATCGGTAGACACGGCCCAACGACCGTCTGCGGTGAGCGCGAGCTCATGAGGTCCCCGGCCCGTGGGGAGCGTGGCTACGATCTCGCCGGAGGCGACGTCCACGAAGGTGGCCGTGTGGGCCCCCTTGTTGAGAACGATGAGGGTGCCCGTGTCGCGGTCCGCCTGGGCGGAGGCGGCCGTTGGGCCGAGGGTCAAGGCCGCGACCACCGCGAGCGCGGCGGTGAAGAGGGTCCGGCGTGCGGGCTCGGGGAAGTACACGCTGTGAGCTCCTTCCTTGGGATCGATTCGAGGGGTCAGTCGATCTTCACCAGCTCCAGATCGAAGTTGAGCTGTTGCCCCGCCAGGGGATGGTTGGCATCGATCTGAACCGTATCCTCGGCGACCGCCGTCACGGTGACGGGCACCTTCTGACCGTCGGGGGTGCTCATCTCGAACCGATCGCCCACCGCCGGCGAGGCCGACTCTGGAAAGTTCTCGGCGGGGACGTCGAGCACCAGCTCGTCGGAGCGGAGGCCATAGGCATCCTCCGGCGCGATCCTGGTGGAGATCTCGTCGCCGACGGTCATGCCTTCGACGGCCTTCTCGAAGCCGGGAATGACGTGGCCGGTGCCCAGAACGAAAGCCAGCGGCTCCCGACCCTTGGAACTGTCGAAGACCGTCCCGTCGTCGAGTTTGCCGGTGTAGTGCACGTGTACGGTGTCGCCCTGCTTGGCAGCTGCCACGAGAACCTCGCTTGTCTTCCTTCGATGAACGCTTCGAGGCCAGTACAACCCCGCAGCGCAGGGGGCGTTCAGGTCGAGGGAGTTACGGATAAGTTGCGAACAGGTCGGCGACGGCGCATCATGCGGACCCCTCAGAGGAGGCCCCCCCTCCAAGGAGTGCATCATGCGCTACTCCCTTTTCGCCGTCGTCACCCTGGCGACCCTGGTGCTGACTCAGCCCCTCCACGCGCAGGACGCCGAACTCACCTTCGGGGTGTTCGTCACCGTGCGCGCCGAGCACATCCCGGACTTCGAGGAGGGCGCGCGTGATCATGCGCGCTGGCATGCCGATCAGAACGACACGCAGGCGTGGCCGGCCTATCAGGCTCTCACCGGCCATGGTGAGTACGCCTTCATTTCGCCCAACATGACCTATGCGTCGTTCGACGCACCCTCCGTGGACCTCGGTGCCGACATCGCCGCGTGGGCCAGCCAGGGCGCGGAGTACGTCGAGACCGAAGAGATGGTGATCTGGACCACCGTACCCGGTGGCAACCCGCCCGCCGACCCCACGGGCTTCCCGGTGGTGCAGGTCTTCGAGTTCGACATCCAGCCGAAAGGCCAGGCGGCGGTCATGGAGGGCATGGAACGCTTCTCCGAGGCCATGCAGGACGCCCCCTTCCACTGGCAATGG
>CALJKZ010000209.1 GCA_937983085.1 uncultured Gemmatimonadales bacterium | reverse complement strand
GGTGAGCCTGGGCCACGACGAAGGCGACGCCGCCTTCGACATGAGGGGTGTCTCCGTTTCGGACGGTGCGCGGAGCTACACGGCGGGGAGGGGCATCACGACGCCCGAGCCGGGCCGCTCCGAAGTGCCCTTCTGGGTGACCACCACCGACGAGGCTCGCGAGGCTGTCCGCGAGCTCGCGTCACAGAACGTCGACATCGTGAAGATCTGGGTCGATGATCGGGGCGGGCAGTACGAACGCCTCTCTCCCGAGCTGTACGGGGCGGTCATCGACGAGGCGCACCGACACGACCTCCAGGTCACCGCGCACATCTTCCGACTCGAAGACGCCAAGGGGCTGATCCGCGCCGGGATCGACGCCTTCGCCCACGGCATCCGCGACCAGGACGTGGACGACGAGCTCGTCGTCCTGTGGCAGGAGACCCCGAACGTGGTGCTGGTGCCCAACCTGCCCGGCCCGGGTGTCCCGGTGGACCTCTCGTGGATCACCACCGTGCCCGATGCGGAACTCTCCGCCATGCGCGGCCGCCAGCAGGAGAACCAGGGGGCTCAGGAAGCGTTCGGAATCCAGGCCCGCAACCTGAACCGGTTGGACGAAGCCGGGGTCGCCATCGCCTTCGGGACCGATGGGAGCACGCCGTGGGCCGTCCATCACGAGATGGAGGACATGGTGCGGGCCGGCATGACGCCCGGCGACGTCATCGTCGCGGCCACCTCCACGTCGGCCCGGCTCATGGAACTGGACGACGTGGGACTGCTGGCGCCCGGCATGAGCGCCGACTTCGTCGTCCTGGAGGGTGATCCCACCGTCGACATCACCCATACCCGGAGCATCGAAGCCGTCTACCTCCGGGGCGAAGCCATCGACCGCCAGGCCATGGCGCTGCGCTGGAGGAACGGGCAGAACGACTAGTTCGGGACGCGCTGCCGGAGGACCTCGTCGAAGTTGTTGACCAGGATGAAGTCGGGGAGGCCGCTGGCCTCCAGGGCTTCGTCGCGCACGACCTGGGCCATGACGAAGCGTTGCCCGTCGGCTGTCACGTCGTAGGGGAGGCCCAGGTCGCCGGTGTCGATGTCGCTGGGGACAGGGAAGAGGATCTGCGGGCTCTCGGCTACGAAGGCGCTGCCCGACCCGTCGACGCGCGCGACGACCATGTTCGCGTTCTCGTCACCGAAGAAGATCTGACGGCCGTCGGCTGACCATCGGGCTCTCGAGCCTCCGCGGCTGGAGATCTGCCACCGACCGGCGTCGACGTTGGGGAACGGACGCACGTAGATCTCGAAGCGACCCGTCTCGTTCGACGAGTACGCGATCCACCGTCCGTCGGGGGAGAGTTCGGGATCCATCTCGTCGAACTCCTCGGCCATGAGAGGTCGGGGCGCGTCATCGACTCCCGGCCGCATGGCGAGGATGTCGCGCCCGAAGACGTTTCCGGCTCCCGTGGTGGAGCGCAGAATCAACCACTCTTCGTCGGGGCTCCAGAAGGCGGTGGCGATGCTCGCCTCGACGTCCAGCAACTCGCTGGGCTCGCCCGTCCCGTCGGCCCGTCGGCTGTAGACGTTCAGGCCGGTGGGGGTGCCCGAGACGTAGGTGACGGATTGTCCGTCGGGAGTCCACTGTGGGTAGTAGTCGCCTCGCTCGTCGAAGGTCAGGCGCGAGCGGGGTCCGTCGTCCAGTTCCTTGACCCAGAGATCGTAAGACCCGTCCGTCATCTCGCGGAGGACCAGGCGACGCCCGTCGGGCGAGATGCGCCAGCTCAGATTGTCGTCGCCGCGGGTGAAGGTCCACGTCGAATCCACGGGCGTCACCTGACCGTCGCGGGTCACCCAGACGAGCTGTCGGTTGGGCCCGCCGGAGGTTCCCGTCGTGTAGAGAAGGCGGCCGCTACGGGCGGCGGCGAAGGTGAGGACGCCCGACTCCAGTGACACCGACTGACCCGTGACCTCGCCGCGGTCCGCGTCGAAGGGGGCGGCGATGAGCGATCCGTCGAACACGTACAGCATGTGCCCCGACTCGATGTACTGCGCGTTGTCCGCAGGCACACCGGGTCCGAAGGTACCCGTCTCGAGATCGAGCACGCGCACCTCCTGGGTCCCCGCGGACAATACGACCAGGACGAGCGCTTTTCGGCTTCCCGGCAGGACGTCGACGACGAAATGGTTCTGCTCGCCGTCCTGAAGCACGGCGACGGTGTCGACGGCACCGCCCCCGGCGGGAATCGCCACGGCTCCTACGGCGCCGAGGCGGGCGTAGACGCGCCCGTCGTCTCCCCACATGGGCACGATTCCCGGCATGAGCGTCCTCACCGGACCACCGCCGATGGGCGCGACGTGGATCTCACCCCCCCGGTCGAAGGCGACCTCCATTCCGTCGGGAGAGATGGCCGGTGAGCGGCCTCCCTCGGTCCCGCGCACCGGCGTCGCCTGAAGATCGTCCCAGCGCCGGATCCACACTCGGAACCCGCTGGTTTCGCCAGGCCCCAGATACGCGGCCATCGACCCGTCGGGAGACAGGGCGAAGTTCCCGGGCCCCGTTCCCAGGGGCTCCTGTTCGGCGAGGAAGGGGGAGCCGTACCGTTCCACCGCCTCGGGGGGTGCGGGTGTGGAGAGGCTCAGGACGGCGTAGCCCGCCAGAAACAGCGTCACGACGCCCAAGGCGATGGCGATGCCCTTCCATGGCCCGGCCGCCGCCACCGCTCCGACCGTCTCCTCTTCCCCGTGGCGGAACGCGGGGTCGGCCAATGCCTGGGCGAAGGCACGGGTGGTGGGGAATCGGTCGGCCGGGATCTTCTCCAACGCTCGCCGGACCGCGGCATCGACGTTCAACGGCACGGTGGCCCGGGCCTCGCGCGGTGAGACCGGCCTGCCCTGGAGGATCTTCCCCAGGACCGCCTGAGCCGTGCTGCCCTGGTACGGCGGATCGCCGACCAGCATCTCGTAGAGGACGCACGCCAGAGCGTACATGTCGCTGGCCGCGCCCACGGCCTGATCCCCGGTGGCCTGCTCGGGGCTCATGTAGTACGGCGTCCCGACGCTGAGTCCGGTCTCGGTCAGCCGGCTGCCTCCGGCCGCCCCCACTGCCAAGGCGATCCCGAAGTCGGCGACGAGGGGCTCACCCCCGCTCATGAGGATGTTGCCCGGCTTGATGTCCCGGTGGACGATGCCGGCCTCGTGGGCCGTATGCAGCGCATTGGCCACTGCCGTGGCGATGCGGACGGCCTCGTCCACGGGGAGCTGGTGGTCCCGATCGATGAGCTCCCGCAGCGTCTCGCCCTCGACGTAGGGCATGACGTAGAAGAGGAAGCTGTCGGCCTCTCCGGAGTCGAAGAGCGGGAGGATGTGGGGGTGCTGAAGGTTGGCGGTGGTCTTGATCTCGGCGAGGAAGCGGTCGGCGCCCACCACCGCGGCCAACTCGGGCTTGAGGACCTTCAGCGCGACCTTTCGCTCATGGCGGAGATCGTCGGCGAGGTACACCACGGCCATCCCGCCCTCACCCAGCTCCCGCTCGATGCGGTAGCGGCCCTCGAGAGCGGCGTTGAGGCGGGGGACGGTATCGACGCTCATGGCCGTCGCTCGGCAGCGCCACGGAGACCCCAGGGGCGACGTGCAGTCACGGGTGGTACCTCGTCATGGTCGGGTGGTACCTCGTCATGGTGGTGATGCAGTAAACGTCCCGTGCCCCCGTCCCAGAATCGAGGCCATGATACGGCGCCGGGGCGCCGAGCGCAGCGGATCGCCGCTACCGAGCCGCCCGCACCACCTCCATGAACGCATCCCCATACTTCTGCAGCTTCGTCGGTCCCACGCCGGAGATGTCGAGCATCTCCCCGTCGGTGGTGGGACGGGACCTGGCCATCTCCACCAGGACCTTGTCGCTGAAGACGATGTAGGCGGGCAGCCCCTGCCCGTCGGCCAGCTGCTTCCGTAGAGACCGGAGCTGCTGGAAGAGCTCTTCGTCCCGGGTATCCAACGGCGCGGTGGACTGGACGTGCCTCGAACGCGCCGCCTTGGTGCCCGCCCGGACGGGGGCCATGGACGCCATGGTCTCGGCCGCCAGGTCGGCGGGAGACACGCCGGTGCAGACATCGCACGACGTCCCGCACGGGGCCATGATCTCGTCGAAGTGGGCGAGGATGAGCTGGTGCCGGCACCGGGTCGCTTCAACGAGCCGGAAGAGGTCGATGGTGCGCTGGCGCTTCTGCCGCCACACCTCGGGGTCGTCGATGTCGTCTAGGAAGCGCTCGTGCATCTTCACGTCGGCCCAGGAATAGAAGAGCAAGCAGTCGCTGGGCAGGCCGTCACGGCCGGCCCAGCCGATCTCCTGGTACCATGACTCCACGTCCTTGGGCATGTCCCGGTGGATGACGAAGCGGACGTTGGATTTGTCGATGCCCATGCCGA
>CALJKZ010000208.1 GCA_937983085.1 uncultured Gemmatimonadales bacterium | reverse complement strand
CACGACCCCGATGGTTGGCATGACCGTAATCAGGTACTCCCCCGGCTCAGCAGGGGCGGGCGACTCGAGCCCCGCCATCCTGATCTCCGCAGCCGTCAGGACGAACTCAAACTCATCCGTAGAACCGGCCGCGATTCGGTAGGTCCATGTCCCCTGGACACACCCTAGGTCCGTACCGACCCACGGCACATCGTCCCCTTCGCGGGACACATGTGGAAAGAACAGGCAGTGTGCCGCGTGCGCGCTGACGTCGGTCGCCGAAGGGTTGTGCACGCGAACGGTCAACGTGACCTGTCCATTCGGGAGAACCTCTGACTGGTCCAGCGCCAGATCCACTGCGAGGTCTGCGGGACCCACCACGGTGTCGGTGCAGCCGAGAGCGACCGCGACGGACGCCATGAGGAGGCGAACCGAGGAGAGCGTCCTGTTCATACCCATCAGACGAATACCACCGTCGCAGCGTGACAGTCCGTTCCCTGTCAGGAAGCAGCGGCACAGACTACGACCTGAACAAGTCTCCGAGAGCCCCCACCGCGGTGCCATTGAAGTAGAGGTCCATCGCCAGCCATAGGACCCCAGCTGCGGCCAGCACCTTCGTGCTCCGGCTAAAGAGACACGCAACCGCGGCACCAATCACTGCTGCGGCGTAGGGCACGTACCCTTCTGGCACAGCGCGAATACCGCTCGCCTCCTTCAGCAGCGTTTCGCCCACATCGACAAAGCTCGAGATCGTGAGTAGGGCAAAGAACCACAGCCGATTGTCGAGGAGGTGTCGCTTGAAGTCGAACCCGGGATCGAGTCGGCGCGGGTAGATGACCACCGCCATGAGGAAAGAGCAGAATCGCGTACCCGATAAGAAGGAGGAAGAGGCCGTAGTCCCAGGTCTCGACCTCGCCCCACACGAAGTAGTTCCACCAGATGGAGAGGTGGTAGTGAAGGACGTTGACGGACCAGACGGTGTGGACCCAGTACGTCTTGACCGTCGCGCGCTCTTGGATCGTTTCGCCAAACCCCAGGAGGATGTGAGCCACACCGAGGCCCAGCACGATCGAAATAAAGACGGCAACGAACTCGAACTGGCTCAGTCGTGACGCTCCTTCTCAGCCTGGTGGGGACTGCGTTCGAACCTTCTGAAATTCTGCTGACACAGGCAGTCAGGTAGGCAAACCCCTATTCCCTGTCAGACCGAAAACCGATTAGACCCAGAACTCAATGCCTCGTACGCCTCACATTCCGTCGAGTACAATGCGCACCACTCTGGGAACATCCAGTTCGCCGCGAACCGCGGCGATGAGCCCGCCGTCCCTCAGTCGCACCGGGTCCCTTCGTCCAAGGGAGACCGGGAGTTCCACTCGTCCCCGATACCGACCGGTTTGAGCCTCGAAGACATCGACCACCGATCCCTCCGGTACTCCAGCGATCCGAGGCACTACAAACAACAGCTCGCCTTCTACGCCCAGAACCCGGGCCACGAGCTGACGGGCTTGTGGGATATCGTCCGCTTCAGGGATCGGTCCGTCACGCCCAAAGCGAGTCGCCGTGGCCCGAAGTCCGGCCGCAATCGAGTCGCGTTCAGTAGATGAGAGCGGAACCGGAACTTGGCCTTCCAGCTCGATAATGAGCAGCGTGTCTCCGGCTGCGGAGCGATGGTAGAGTCGGTACTCCGAAGGATGACTGAACCACACGGCACCATTGGGCTCAATCGACAACTGGATCACTCCAGCTTGTGGAACGCGCACACCTCCGACTCTCAGCACCGGCATCGTTAGGCTGGGTAGGCTGTCGATAGCGCCGGTAGCAGGCTCCACTCGGATGATCTGGTACAGATCGAGGGCGCCCGCATGCATCGGCGACGAATAGTCGCGTCCGACATTGCTGAAGTAGAAGCCGAGAAGTGCTCCATCTGGAGCGATCGCCGAGGGAGGTGGCAGGGGGATCGAACCGGGCTGTCCGGCGATGCTTGATTCGTACTCACCATCGGGGCCGAAGCGACTCAAGGTCAGTCGCGGAGGATCAAACACCCACACCGAACCATCGTCGTTCGCAGCGATCGAAGACGCGTACTGGAACTCGCCAGGTCCATCACCCGCCCTTCCGAACGATCGGAGATGACGGCCATCCAGACCGAAGACCCGGATTTCTCGAGCCATTGCGTCGAGCACGAAGATCTCGTCTCCGCTCAAATCGACCGCGCCGACATCGCCGAACACGTCAGGTTGCTCACCATCCAGCGCTCCGAGTTCGAGCGCGACACGCGCTACCACGGGCGCGGGGGGAGCCTCAACGCCCGGTCGGTTGATGGCGACGGGGATTCCCGACGGAGTAACCTCCTCGACGAAC
>CALJKZ010000207.1 GCA_937983085.1 uncultured Gemmatimonadales bacterium | reverse complement strand
CCCGGCAGGTGGGGGCGCCCGCCATCGTCGTCATCACGCGATCCGGGTTTTCCGCTCGCCTGGTGTCCTCGTACCGGCCGCCGGTACCGGTGTTCGCGGTGACGACGGAGCCTGCCACCTATCGGCAACTCGCGGCGGTCTGGGGTGTCCGCCCGGTACTCGCGGACGTCGCCGAGGTGACGTACGAGAGTCTTTCCGAGTGCGGGAAAGACGCCGTCATCGAGTCGGGTATGGGAGAGTCGGGGGCCGCCGTGGCCATCACAGCAGGGTTCCCCTTCCACGAGTCCGGCTCGACGAACAACATGCGGCTCGACCGGTTGTAGGCGTGACGAGGCGACGGTGAAGCTCACCTTCCTCGGAACGGGCACATCCTTCGGGGTCCCCGTGGTGGGCTGCGACTGCGCAACGTGTACTTCGTCCGATCCCCGGGACCGGCGGACGCGTCACGGCGCCGTCGTCGAGACTGACGAGGGTCGCCTCCTGGTCGATACCCCGCCCGAACTCCGCCTCCAGCTCCTGGAGGCCGGCATCGGGTCGGTGGATGCGGTGTGGTTCACCCACGTCCATGCCGACCACATCCACGGTATCGACGATGTTCGCGCGTTCACGGTCCGTGGTCGCGGGAGCATGCCCGCGTACGTAGCCCACGAGTATCGGCCGGTAATGCAGCGTCACTTCGAGTACGTCTTCGACTATTCCATCTAACCCCCCGCCGGTAGCTCGGAGCCGAAGGTCCGGCGTCACGGATTCGGGACCGACGACGAGGTGGCGATCCTGGGCCACACGTTCCGCCCTGTTCGTGTCCCCCACGGACGGGTCAACGTGTACGGGTTCCGCGTCGGCGGGCTGGGCTACGTCACCGACGCGAAGTCACTCCCGCCCGAGGCCGTCGCGCGGCTCCGCGGGGTGGACGTGCTCGTGCTCAACGCTCTGTGGTTCACCAAACCCCACGGATCACACTTCAACATCGAAGAGGCGGTCGCGGCCGCCCGGGACGTAGGGGCCCGCGCGACATATCTCACACATCTCACCCATCGGGTGACGCACGGTGAACTGTTGGAGCGTCTCCCGGAGGGCGTTTTCCCAGCGCATGACGGACTCGTGGTCGAGGTAGCCTGATGGAACGTATTCGATTGGACTTCGGAAACCTCCTCGCCTCCCGCTTGGACGGTGGCATCGACGAGACCCTTCTCGTCGGGGCACTGGCCGACCGATTCCGGGCTGCACACGCCGCCGTCGAGGAGTTGAGGGGCACCGGCGTCCTCGGCTTCTACGATCTCCCGTACTCGGCGGAGACTGTGGACAGGGTCGTGGAGCTCGCCGATGGCTTCGGACAGTGGTTCCAGGACATCGTCGTCCTGGGTATCGGTGGTTCGAGCCTTGGGGCCGTCTCGCTAAAAGAGGCCCTCCTCGGACCGGGTTGGAACGATCGCTCGGAGGAAAGCCGCGACCACTTCCCGCGGCTGCATGTCGTCGACAACCCCGATCCGGTGACACTGTCCGCCCTCCTCGATCGCCTCCAGCCGGCGCAGACGATGTTCAACGTGGTGTCCAAATCTGGAGCCACGGCCGAGACGATGGCCCAATACCTCATCGCTCGCGGCTGGATCGAGGCGGCGGTGGGGGCGGACAAGGCTCGCGGGCACTTCCTCTTCACCACCGATCCCTCGGCCGGGGTACTCCGTCAGATCGGTGACGCCGAGGACATTCCCATGCTTCCGGTTCCGGAGAACGTCGGAGGACGTTTCTCCGTCCTCTCTCCCGTGGGACTCCTGCCGGCGGCGGTGTGCGGAGTGGATCCCCACGCGTTGCTGGCTGGGGCGGCTGACATGGTCGAACGCTGCGCCACAGACGAGTTGACCCGAAATCCGGCCGGGGTGCTCGGGATCTTGCTGCTCCACGCCGACACCGCGATGGGGCAGGGGATCCACTTCCTCATGCCCTACTCCGACCGCCTCCGCCCGGTGGCCCTCTGGTACCGGCAGCTCTGGGCCGAAAGCCTCGGCAAAGCGCTGACGCGGGCCGGTGAGAAAGCCGAGACCGGCCCGACGCCCCTGGCCTCCATCGGCGCCACGGACCAGCACTCCTTGATGCAGCTGTTCATGGAGGGCCCCAGGGACAAGGTCGTCCTCTTCGTCGGGGTGGACGACATCGGCATCAGCATGGAGATCCCCGATCGCCACCCCGGCATCGCCTCCATCGCCTACCTGGGTGGGCACACACTCGAGGAGCTTCTCGACGCAGAGCGGGCTGCCAGCGCCGAAGCGTTGCGTCTTCGGGGACGACCCAACGCGACGCTCCACCTTCCGCGAGTCGACGAGGAGGCGCTGGGTCAGCTGTTCATGCTCTTCCAGATCGCCACGGTCTATGCCGGCGCGCTGTATGATGTGAACCCTCTCGACCAGCCGGGAGTAGAGTTGGGCAAGCGCCTGACCTACGGCCTCATGGGCAAAGAGGGCGTCGAGCGACCGGAGCTGGCCGAAGCCGACCCGCGGTGGGTGCTCTGAACGAGCGGGTTCGGAGGTTTACGGCGAGGCTACCACCGGGCTTCTCGCGCCGGAGCCGATCCGGTCGTGCTGGACGTCAGGCGACCGGTTACCTTTGGACAGGAACCTGTGCTTCGAACGTTCTTCACGAGAGAGACAGAAGAGAGACAACGACGAAGTCCCCTACATCGTCATCGAACGAGACCGCTCGGGCGGTGTCGGATCCTTCATCCTCGGCGCCCTCGTGGGCGCGGGCGTCGCCTTGCTCCTCGCGCCGAAGACCGGCGAAGAGACGCAGGAGGAGCTCAAGGAACAGGCACGAAAGCTCCGCATCGCGGCCGAGGAACGGGTTCGCGAGGCCCAGAAGCAGTTGGAGGAACGCCTCGACGAGGCGCGCGAGGGCGTGCAGAGCCGCTAGGACGAGGTGAGTGACGCCGTGACCGCGGGTCGTGAAGCGGCCGGCGCGGCTC
>CALJKZ010000206.1 GCA_937983085.1 uncultured Gemmatimonadales bacterium | reverse complement strand
GAGCGTCTCCGATCCACTGAATCGGCCGATGTTCACGCCCTGCATCTGAACCGGATCACCCCCGCGCACGCCGCCGGCATTGCTGACCTCGGTGACCAGCATGTACCGACCTCGTAGCGTCGCCGGATCCGTCATCCAGAAGAGGACGATGACGAAGGAGATCAGGCCGAGGAGCACGAAGAAGCCAACCTGGGCTTCCTTGGAGCCCGTCCCCTTGGGGGTCGACGCGAGGATCTCTTCGTCGGAAGGTCCGTTGCGGCCGCTGTCCGTATCGCTCATGTCACGTCGTCGCCATGTCGAGGGCTCCCTCCGCGGCGGCCCGATCCACGAAAGCCCGAACCACGTTGTCCGGGCAGGTTCTGAACTCGTCCGGAGTCCCGTAGAAGCGGAGTCGCCCGCTGTGCAGCATGGCGACCTTGTCACACATCTCGAGGCCCCCCTCCACGTCGTGCGTCACCACCAGCGACGTCACCTCCAGCTCCTTGGAGAGCCGCTTGATGAGCCGCTCCACCGCCGCCGTGTTCACCGGGTCCAGCCCCGTCGTCGGCTCGTCCCAGAGCAGAATCTCCGGGCGACCGACGATGGCGCGGGCGATGCCCACCCGCTTCTTCATTCCGCCCGAGAGCTCCGACGGAAGCTTCGAAAGGACCTCACGGGGCTCCAGGTTCACGATCTCGATGGCCTCCCACACCTTCCGCGCCACCTCTCGGGACGACATCCCGGCCAGGACGTCTTCGGGCAGGCCCATGGTCACGTTCTCGAAGACGTTGAGGGAATCGAAGAGCGCAGCATGTTGAAACACGTACCCGACCTTGCGGCGGATGGTATCGAGTACGTCGGGTGGCCCCCGGTACACGGAAAGTCCGTCGATCTCGACGTCACCCTGGTCGGGAACGATGAGGGCCAGCGTCGTCTTCAGGAGCACGGACTTGCCGGTACCCGAGGGACCGAAGAGGGCGAACATCTCGCCCGTCTCGACGGTCATGTCGACACCCTGCAGGACCGGGATGTCGAAGGCTTTGTGGATGTTCCGGTATCGGATCATGGGCGGGCCTTCCTCACTGGAGCATGAGGGGCGGGAACATGGCGTCCAGGATCAGGATGGTCAGGATCATGAACATGACCGCCTGGGTGGTCTGGAGTCCGACGCCCTCCGCCCCGCCCTGGGTTCGGAAGCCCATGTGCACGGAGATGACGGGGATGACGAAGCCGAAGACCACCGACTTGGAGAAACCGTAGAAGAGATCCCAGCTATGCCAGAACAAGCGGGCACCGTAGAGGAACGTCTCGGGTCCGAGTCCACCGTCGATGTTGGCCATGATCATGCCGGCCCAGATGCCGATGACGTCGGCGAAGCCCACCAGAAGGGGCATGGTCAGGACGCCGGCGATGATGCGCGGCGCGGCCAGAATGGCCACGGGATCGCGCCCCAGCGATTTGAAGGCGTCGATCTGCTCCGACACCACCATGGTTCCCAACTCGGCCGTGATGCGGGCGCCGATGCGACCCACGAGGACGATGGCGGTGAGGAGGGGGCCCAGTTCCAGCACCACGCTCTGAACGACCAGAGTGCCCAGCACGTACCGGGGAGACGAAGAGATGAGCTGGTAGCCACCCTGCTGGCTGGTGACGATGCCCGCCAACGATGCCGTCACAAAGACGATGGGGAGGCTCTGGATCCCCATGATGTGCATCTGCCTCACAACGTCCCTGAAGCGGACCTTCAGGCGAACCACCGCCGAGGCCGAATTCCACACGAGAATGCCGATGGCTCCGGCGTGCTCGAGAGTGAGCTTGTAGGCCCGCCCCAACTTGGCGAACCAACTCACGATGGGTGAGGGAATCGGAAGTGCCACCGTCTGGCGCTGATATCTGGAGGTCGGGGCGGACAGAAGCGCTCTCCACGGCCCCTACCGATGGACAGGATCGCGTCGAACCTTCGGGGAAACGACTGCGGAAATCAACGGGTCCGGGACAGCGGTTCCAGCGTGCGGCTCACGCTGGGAAGCCGTGACCCGCTCGACGGAGCGTAGCCTCGACCCGGGCAAGGAAGAGCCTCGGGTCCACCGGCTTGCGGATGTAGTCGTCGGCGCCCTCTTCCATGATCTGGGTCTCGAGGATCTCGTCCTTCTCGCCGGTCACCACGATGACGGGGAGGTCGGCCCACGTCCTGGTGTCCCGCAGCTCCCAGATGAGCTCGAGCCCGTCCATGCGCGGCATGTTCAGGTCCACCACCGCGAGCCCGATGTGATCATGGCGGCGGATGACTTCCAGGGCCTCGACCCCGTCCGCCGCCTCGACGGTCACGAAGCCCCGTTTCTCGAGGAGAGCGCGCACGAGGAGCCGTGCCGAGGGCTCGTCGTCGACCACCAGGACTCCCATGGGTCCGTCGTCGGCCTCGGTGCCCTCGTCGGGCTTCGACGCGGCGGGAGCGGCCGCCGCGGCAGGTCGGTCGACCGTCACTTCCGTAGCGACGGGTGCAGCCGCTGCGGTGCTCCCTCGGGCAACCGCGTCGAGCACGGCGTCCAGCGCCTGCGGCGCAGCGACGGCGAAGATCGGCCGCCTACCCGTCAGCCGTTCCAACTCCAGCTCCACGGGAAGCGCCACTGGATCGGCGGTGGCCACGGTGATGGTGGTGGAGTCCTCGGCGAGAGGCACCACCCTCTGGGCGGACATGAAGGCCTCCGGAACCAGTCGTCGAGCCGACCGGCTCGGTCGGCTCAGAATGGCGGTTTCCAGACCGAAGCGGTCGGCAATGGCTTGGGCGAGCCCGGCATCGTCCCACCCAGCCGCCCCACGAACCCGCGACCACGCGTCGACGACATCGGCGGAGTCGGCGGGCACGTCGTCTCCTTCGAGCCCGGCGCAGACGGCCATCCACTCGAACGTCCGTCCTCCCTCGCCCCGCTTGTCCCCGACGAGACGGCGTAGCTGGACGAGGAGTCCCTCCAGACGGCGCGCGGCATGGTCGTCGGACGTGGTCTCCACCCGACCCGCCACCACGCTCAACTCGGGGAAGCCGAACGTCCCGCCGGATCCGCGGAGAGCCTGGGCGATGGAACGGAGTTCATCGAAGGCCGAAGACGACCCCCTCCCGATGCCATCGCGCAGGGCCACGAGCTCGTCGATGCGCTTGAGCATCGCGTCGCGGTACCAACTCTGGAGCCCCTGGCGGTCTGGCTTCACGGCGATCTCGTGTCGTCGGGCCCTAGGAGGGTGATCGGAACGGGGAGCGGGCCGCGTAGGCTTCCGTGGCCCCCCGGTCGCCAGGTTAGGATAGGGGTGCACGGACGCCGATCCAAGCACCTTTCCCTTAGGAGTGTCGGCGACCGACCTCCTCCCCGTGAATCTCCACCAACACCGCCCGAGACCTCCATGTCAGACGATCGCCCCCTCGACTCCCTCGTCGCCCTCGTCACCGGTGCTTCATCGGGTATCGGCCGGGCCACGGCACTGCGACTCGCCGCCGACGGCGCCCGCGTCGTGGTGACGGCACGACGGAAGGACCGGCTGGATGCGCTGGTGGAGGAGATCAGCAGTCGCGGCGGCACGGCCCTCGCCCGGTCCGCCGACGCCGTTTCCCTCGACGCCGTCCGATCGGTGGTCGACGACACCGTG
>CALJKZ010000205.1 GCA_937983085.1 uncultured Gemmatimonadales bacterium | reverse complement strand
TCATCGCGAGGCCCTCCTGGTACTGAGCCTCCGAGAGCGGATGGTACCCGGTGGCGGGCACCAGCATGGGCGCTTCCGACAGCATGAAGTCCACGTAGGCTCGCACCTCGGGCCGCTGGAGCGCAGAGTGCTTCACGTACACGAAGAGCGGACGCGCCAGCGGAGAGTACGTCCCGTCCTCGATGGTCACGTCGGAAGGCGCCACGCAACCGGCACCGCCGTCGATCTCCAGGAGCTTGAGGCGTTCCTGGTTCTCGGCGTAGTAGGCGTAGCCGAAGTATCCGAGAGCGTAACGGTCACCCGCGACGCCCTGAACGAGGATGTTGTCGTCCTCGCTCGCCTGGAAGTCGGGCCGGCTGGCGCCACTCTCTCCGAGGATGGTCTCGGTGAAGTAATCGAAGGTGCCCGAGTCCGTACCCGGTCCGTACAACCGGATCTCCTCGTCCGGCCACCCGGCGCGGACGTCGGCCCAGGTGCTGACGCCCCCGTCGGGCGCCCAGATCCTGCGCAGCTCCTCGGTGGTGAGGCACTGGGCGAAATCATTGGCCGGGTTCACGATGACCGAGAGTCCGTCCCACGCTACCGACAGTTCGGTGAACTCCACGCCGGCGGCGTGGCATTCCTCGACCTCCGACTCACGGATGGGGCGGGACGCATTGGAGAGGTCGGTCTCACCGTTGCAGAAGCGCTCGAAGCCACCGCCCGAGCCGGACACGCCTACCGTGACGCGTACGCCGGGATTGCCGATCTGGAACTCCTCGGCCACCGCCTCGGCGACGGGGAAGACCGTGCTCGAACCGTCGATCTGGACGGAGCCGCTCAGGGCCGCGCCGTCGTCTCCGGCGTCGCCGCCGCACGCTGCGAGGACCAGGAGGGCCATGCCCAGGGGAATCGGCCAGGAGAGGGTGCGCTTCATCATGAGTTCACTCGAGGAAGGAGACCGTGTCAGGTTCACAAGCCTAGAGGAAAGGAGCAACAGAAAGGAGACGGAAAAGTAACAGATCGGTAACGGAGAGGCGTCCCACTCTTCCGCCCCAGGATCACCGGCACAGCCCTCACGCGTTGGCCGTAGGCAGCATCAGCCGGATGGTCGTGCCGCGCCCCAGAACACTCTCGGCCTCGACATCACCACCCATGGCCGAGACCAGATGCTTCACGATGGCCAGCCCGAGACCCGTGCCGCCCGCGTCCCGGGCCCGGGAACTGTCCGCTCGATAGAAGCGCTCGAAGATCCGGGGGAGTGACCGCAGCGGAATCCCCTCGCCATCGTCCTGCACCTCGACGCGGGCGAATCCGGCCACATCGTCGGGCTGGATCACGACCCGGATGGTCCCGTCCGGACGCGTGTGGCGCACCGCGTTCTCGAAGAGGTTCCGGAAGACCTGTACCAGACCTCCCCGGTCCCCGACGACCTCGGCCTCACCCGTCACGGAGAAGGTCCGATCCGAGTCCTGGGGCATGTCCAGCAGGTCGAGGGCCTCCGCCACCACATCCGCCAGGAAGACCTCATCCCGAGCAGCGGCCCAGCCTCCAGCCTCGAGGCGGGAGAGGTCCAGGAGGTCGTCCACCAGACGTTGAAGCCGAAGCGTGTTGACCCGAATGGACTCGAGGAACTGGTGACGGAGAGGCTCGGGCGGGTCGGCCTCGGTCAGCGTCTCGGCAAAGCCACGGATGGCGGTCAGGGGGGTCTTGAGCTCGTGGGAGGCGTTGGCCACGAAGTCCCGACGCACCTGCTCCAGATGTCTCACCTCGGTAATGTCGAGGAGCGTCGTGACGGCCCCTCCCGAGTCCAACGCCCGGGAAGCCCAAAGCACATGCTGGCCGTCGATCTCCAACTCTCCGGACTGGGCCTCCACGACGACGCTCTGCTCCAGGGCGCTCCGTAGGGCCCCGTCCCGAACCACGGCGGTGATGGGCGCATACTCCGGCACGTCGTCCAACTCGAGAAGCGTCCGTGCGGCCCGGTTCATCCGCAGGACCCGCGCGTCTTCGGTGAGGGCCACCACGCCCTCGGCCATGCAATCGATGAGCGTCTGCATCTCGTCGCGCTCTCGGGACAACTCCGAGAGGCGCGCCTGCAACTCTTCCGTGAGCCGATTGAAGGCTCCGGCCAGATCCTGGAGCTCGGCCACGCGGCCCGCCGGTACCCGCGTCGCGAAGTCGCCGTGGGCGAGCCGACCCGCCCGATCGGCCAGGGCGACCAGGGGACGGGTGAAGGCTTTGCTGAGCAGGTAGGCGACGACCAAGGCCACCAGAAGAGTGGCGACGCCGATGAGTGCCACCGTCCCCTGCATCTGGTCGACGACCCGCTCGATCTCGGTCCGCGGCGCGGCGATCCGAAGGATGACCGGCTCGCCATCCAGCGTCGCGAGCCTGGCGCCGTAGAGAAGGGAGCGGCCCACGGTGGCGCTGGCACGACTGGAGAAGCTCACGTCCTCGCCGGCGAGGACGCCCTGCACTTCCGGCCGGTCGATGTGGTTCTCGACGAGGGGTAGGCGGTCGGGTTCGACGTACGAGTCGGCGACGACGGTCCCGTCCAGGGTGATGAAGGTCACCCGGTTGTCGATTTGCTCCGTGATCAATCGAGCGAGGGCATCGGCATCCCCGCCCTCGGACCGTTCCACCAGAGCGTGTGCCAGGCCGAGTTGATGGGCGATCTCCTGGCGATAGACCTCGTCCAGTTCGCTGCGGACGCCCGCACCGAGGAGGGGGATGATGACCGCGACGAGCAGCCCGACGACCCCGGCGAATCCTATGAACAGGGGATGGTGGACCCTCAGTCGCATGGGCGCCCTGCCTGGACCTTCTACTCGACGCCTTCGGGGACCTTCAACCGATATCCGAATCCCCTCACCGTCTGGATCCAGTCGCCCATCTCTCCCAGCTTGGCCCGGAGGCGTCGCACATGCATGTCCACCGTCCGGGTCTGGATGCGATCGGAAACCGCCGCCTCCATGTCCCAAGCCTTCTCCAGAAGCTGCTTCCGACTCTGGGTTCGGCCGCGTCGCTCCATGAGGGCCTGGAGGAGTCGGAACTCCGTCGGGGTCAACGCAAGCTCCTCGCCTCCGATGGCCGTCCGGTGGGAGTCCGGGTTCAAGCGGATGGGACCGGCCTTCAGGATCCGGCCGCCCGACGCGCTGCCGGTTTCCTGGACGCGCCGAAGGATCGCCTGGGCACGGAGGACGAGCTCCCGAGGGCTGAAGGGCTTGGTGAGGTAGTCGTCCGCGCCGAGTTCGAGGCCCTCGATGCGGTCTTCCTGCTCCCGCTTCGCCGTGAGCATGAGCACCGGGACATGGGAGGTGGCCGGATCGTTCTTCAGGCTCTGGAGCACGTCGTCGCCGCTCAGACCCGGAAGCATCCGATCCAGCACCACCAGATCCGGGATTTCCCGACCGACGGCGTCCAGAGCCTCCGTCCCACTCCCCGTGGTCTCGACCCGGAAGCCCTCCCGAGTCAGTTGGTACGCGACCAGGGCCGCGATGTCCGGTTCGTCCTCGACCACGAGGACGCGTGGGACGACGGTGGATTGGGTGGCTTCCATGAATTCCTGGGCAAGCCTGCTCAACGGTGTCCCTCCACGAGACGGCCGGAGGGACCGACCGTCGGGGATTGGAGGGTCAGCCGGCTTTGCAGAGTGCTTCCAGCTCTCCCTCGGTCAGTGTGTGATCCGTCTGCTTGGCGGCCCGGAAGAGGCGGGAGCAGAGCTCTTCGTCCTCCGGGTCGTACCCGCGGTCGCGCAGCCAGTACTTCACGTTGGAAAGACCGGACATGGGGCCGATCTCGATGGTCTGCCGTCGCCCGACCATGGAGGCTGGAATCGACGAGTAGATCCGGTCTGCGAGCCAGTCGTCTCCCTTGGCCTGAGCCTTGACGATGGCGGCGGCGTGCACGCCCGTGCCGGTCCGGAAGGCATCCTTGCCCACCACGGGATAGGAGTGGACCAACGGGACCTGACACGCTTCGGCGGCAAGCTCGCAGTACTCCGGAAGAACGGTGAGGTCCGCGTCGTGGACGCCCAGCAGCTTGAGGTTGACCAGGAGCAGATCCATCTCGGTGTTGCCCGAGCGCTCGCCGATCCCCAGCGCGGTTCCGTGGATCCGGGTGGCACCCGCCTTGATGGCGGCGATGGCGTTGGCGAGACCGAACCCCCGGTCCCTGTGCCCGTGCCAGTCCACGCCCACATCCTCGCCGGACGGTGCCACGATCTCCTCGAGGACGAAGCGGACCAGGGCGCGGGTCCCCTCCGGCGTGGCGTGCCCCACCGTATCGGCGATGCAGAGCCGTCGCGCGCCACAGCGGATGGCCGTCCCGTAGAGTTCCTTGAGAACGTCGGGATGGGCGCGGGTAGTGTCTTCGGTGACCATGAGCACGGGCAGCCCTTCGGCCACGGCGAAGCTCACGGACTCCTCGGTCACGTGCAGCATCCGCGACAGCGTCCAGTCCTCGGCGTACTGACGGATGGGCGAGCTTCCGATGAAGGTGCAGACCTCGATGGGGATGCCGGCCTTCTGGCTGATGTCGGCGATGGGCTCCACATCGGCCACGACGGTGCGCGCGGCGCAGTTGGGGCGGATGGCCAGTCCCGCGTCGACGATCTCCTTGGTGAGAGCCGTCACCGCTTCCACCGCCCGGGGACCGGCACCGGGAAGACCAATGTCCGCCGTGTGGATCCCCAGCCGGTCCATGTAGTGGAGCAGCCGGATCTTGTCCCCGATGGACGGATCCACCACCGAGGGGTTCTGAAGTCCGTCGCGCAGGGTCTCGTCGTCGAGCTGGATCTCGCCGAGCCCGGCCCAATCGAAGCCGTCCTCGGCTTCGTTCCAGTCGTATATGAGCGTCTGCTCGTCCATACTCTACGTTCTCAGCGCGGATTCCCTTGAAGGATCCGCTAAACATAGAGAGGACGAACCCCGGGGTCATCTCGCCCGAGGGCCTGACAGGGGGGATCACGGACGGGTAGCCGCGGGTCCTCGGTACGGGCGCGGCTCCTCGTCGTAGTACCGAAAGATCTTGTGGCCGTCACCCCGGACGAGGACGTCCTTGAAGAGCTGCGCTTCCCACAGCCGTGGACCCTGCTCGGCCGTGAAGACGACGACGCAGTCGGTGTGGACGGCAAACGTTTCGAACTCCTGGATGCCCCCTCGGCATTCCACCCGCTGAAAGCCCACGCCCCGATTCGCGAAGAGGGGTAGAAGACGGCCCAGCCCTTTGGCGTTCCGGTTCTGGATGTTGGTCCACGCGTAGTCCACGGGAAAGTTCACTTCGGGAGCCGAAGCCGGAAGCTCGGGCCAGACGGTCTGGTTGTGCTCGTCTTCGGTGAGCCGGACCCGTTCCAGCGCCGTCGTATCCTGGCGCGTGAGGGCCAGGAGGACGTGCTCTCCGAGGGCGTCCACCGTGGGCATGGCGTGGGCCAGGCGGAGAGCGTCGGGACCCCCGGTGGAAGCCGGGCCGCACGCTCCAGCCGCCAGCAGAACGGCCGCCAGCACGAACACGAAAGGCCGCGGGGCCGAGTTGCCTCGACCCCGGGCCTTCGTATGCCCCTGGGGAGGAGCGTGGTGTTGGATAGACGAAGTGCCGGTGCCTCCGCACAACTCCTCTGCGGTCCGCTCAGCGGCGCAGGAAGCGCGGGTATGGTGAAGCACGGAGGACACCGGCGAAGCCTCGTTCTCGTCGTTCGGAAGGTCAGTTGGGTGCGAACGTGGCCCACGCCTCGAACCACTGCGTGGCCGCATCCGGATCGACACCGCCGATGTACGTGGCGGTCACGTCGAAGAACCCGTCGTCGGGCGGCGTAGCGCCGTTCCCCGCCGCGGCGAGTGCCGCCGAACCCGCGCCCGGACGAAAGTCCGGAGCCGACAGGTTGAAGGGGTCGGTGAGGAGCGGGTCCGTGCCGATGAGGTTGCCCCAGGCCACCGTGGTGGCCACGTCATCCTGGTACGCCACCGTGTCGCCCTCGTCGTCCGCCGCTTTGATGTCAGCGCCGTTGCGGGCAATGATGGAGTTCTGGACCGTGTAGCGGCCCACCGTCTCGGAGTTGTCGACGTCGACGCCGGCGCCACCGAAGCCGATGACGATGGCGTTGAAGATGTCGCCGCCCGTGCCGCGTCGGAGTCGCAGACCGTCCACCGACTCACCGGCCGTACCGCCGGCGCCGTCCAGACCCTTACCCACCAGGGTGACGTTGTAGATGGTGGGATCCGTGAGCGGCATGGCGTCGAAGTCGTCCTCGTTGCCGTCCACCTCGAAGCCGTTGTCGGCATCGTCGGGATCCTGCTGCGCGACCCAGAACTGCCCGCGGCCCTGCCAGCCGGTGGAGTAGTCGAACGAGTCGTCGGAGATCCCCGTGGCCAGCGCCCACTTGAGGTCCACCGTGCCGCCGAAGAACTCGAATCCGTCGTCCGAACCGTAGTGGGTCTGGATGTTCTCGAGTGTCGTGCCCGAGCCCACGCCGTTGAGCGTCAGGGCGTTGAGCTCGTTCCCGAAGGAGACCTCGAAGCCGGCGAACTCGATGCGGGTGTAGGTGATGGACCCACTGTCGTCGTC
Source organism: uncultured Gemmatimonadales bacterium (assembly GCA_937983085.1). GTDB lineage: Bacteria > Gemmatimonadota > Gemmatimonadetes > Longimicrobiales > Gaopeijiaceae > UBA2589. The sequence goes on along the minus strand of CALJKZ010000205.1, from coordinate 2,141 downwards.
GTTCATCGTGCCGCCGTAGGGGCCCGACGCACCCTCACCGACGCACTCGTCGGCGGGGAAGTTGCAGATGGAGTAGCCATTGATGACCAGGCCGCCCCAGTCACCACGCTCCCGCGAGCCCGCCGGGGCCGCGGACGTCATGACTACAGGCTCCGACTCGGTACCGTTGGAGAAGATCTGCCCGCCCTGGCGAACCATGAGGGCGGATGGCTGAACCGCCGTGCTGCCCAGCAGCAGCGTTCCGGCCGGAATGGTCAGCGATGCACCATCCTCCACCGTCACGATGCCCGTGATGGTGTAGGTGATGGAGGCGTCGAGCACCACGTCGGTGTCGATGGCACCGCTCAGCGTCTCGGCATTGGGATCGATGAGCCCGTCGGCTGGATCGCTGGGCGCCGAGTTGCCATCGGCGTTCTTCGCGATGATGCGATAGAGGTAGGTGGTGCCTTCCGCGGCCGTATCGTCGGTGTGCGTGGTTGCCGTCAGATCGGCGGCCAGGGCGGAGAAGGTGGTGGTGCCCAGCGAACGTCGCTGGACATCGTAGGCGGTGGCGCCGGTCACTGCGGTCCAGCTCACCACCAGGGCCCCGCCGGACTCCATCACCGTCACGCCGGTGGGAGCCGCGGGCGGATTGCCCAGGCCGACGGGATCGTCATCGCCGCATGCCGCCATGGAGACGGAGAGCGCGGCTACGAGAGGAAGAAAGAGACCTCTTGAAAACATCCTGTGATTCTCATGTAGGGGAGTTCTGTTTTCGGGCCGCGCCTCTCGCGACCCACCTTTGGGCTCCGCCGCCGGAACGGCGGTGGAGCAGGCGGGCGTGGGATCGGTCATCTACCGACCCAAGCCCCAACTGATGCCCAGGGAGACCGACCGACCGAGGTCGTAGGCCCGCAGCAGTCCGCCGCCCTGGGTGAATTCGACTTCGTTTCCGATGAGGCGGGAGGCCGAGATCTTGGCCTTCCATCCGCCCTGGATGGGCCACTCCACCACCGCGTCGAGCTGGCTGCGCGCCTCCTCGAAGATGTCCGGCGTCGCCTGTCCACCCACGGCGTCGATGCGCCGACCGAAGCGGTTGAAGAGCACGGTGGCCGTGGGTCCACCCGCGGTGGGCGCCCACGTCACGCCACCGTTCAGGACATAGGGCGACTGGCCCTGGAGCGCGCGGTTGGTGGCCACCACCGCCAGGTCTGTCTGGCCGGTGCCCGGCAGATAGACCTGGATGCTCTCTCCGTTCGTGACCTCCGACTCGATGAGCGTCAGGTTGCCGTTGAACGACAGGCTCTCCCAGCCGGCGCCCAGGAAGCCGAGATCGGATCGGACCTCGAACTCCAGGCCGTAGTTGTCGGCGCCTTCGGCGTTGACCCACGTCTTGAGGAGCTCGGAGCTGGGAAGGACGGCGACCTCGATGGGCGCATCGAACTGCTTGTAGAAGGTGCTGACGGCGAAGACCGTCTGCGGTCCCCCGAACCACTCGAAGCGAAGGTCGTAGTTGTCGATGCGCGTGCGGTCGAGGCTCGGGTTTCCGATGACCAGGTATCCGCCGGCGTAGTCGGCGAAGGAGAACGGCGCCAACTCACGGAGCTGGGCCCGGGCCAGGGTCTGCGAGGCGCTGGCCCGCAGGTTCATGGACTCGCCAAGCGCGAGGGTCGCGTTGATGGCCGGCAGCACATCGGTGGACTCGCGCTGGGCGCCTTCCACCGGGTCCAGACCGCCCACCTCCCAGAGGTCCTTGGGAGAGACGCCCTGAAGGGAGCGCTCCACCCGGGCACCGCCGGAGAGCCTGAGCCCGTCCACGACTTCGAAGTCGACCATGGCGTAGGCCGCATCGATCTCTTGGACCGCGTGGTCGTTGTCGGTGCGGAAGGTGGCTTCCTGGATGCCGAAGCCGTCAGGGAGGACGTACGGGTCGCCGAAGGGCTCCACGGGGCGGAGCGTCCGCACGTCACTGTCGATGAGGGAGCCGCGTGGGCGGAAGCGGAAGCGGCGCGTGAAGGCCGTCCGGTCCTTCCGGTCCGTGCTGGCGCCAACCGAGATGCTCGCCGGGGCGTCGCCGAGTTCGAAGGGCAGGCGGAGGGACGTTCCCGCGTTCCAGCCGTCGTCCACCATGTCCTGGTGGAAGACCGAACCGCTCTGGATGA
>CALJKZ010000204.1 GCA_937983085.1 uncultured Gemmatimonadales bacterium | reverse complement strand
CTGTGGATTCGATCGCCCTGTTGCATCCGTCGCTAGTCCGAACTTCCCCCTCGAAGACCACTGGTATACCGGCATCGGCTCCGTCATCGCCGGTATGGCCCCCGACATCGTGGTCATGCAGCAGGGACCCTCGTCCCTGCCCGACAACCAGGAGCATCTGGCGGTCTGGAGCGATTCGCTGGCCCGGGTGGTGCGCGATGTGGGCGGAGAACCCGCGCTGCTCATGGTGTGGCCGTCGCTGGCCAGGGCCTTCGCCTTCGACGACGTGCGCGATGCCTACGAGCGGGCCGCTGTGAGGGTGGACGGACGGTTCTTTCCCGCGGGGGAGGCACTACGGGCGCTCCACGAGCGGTACCCCGACGTCTCGCCGTTCGGAGCCGACGGGTTCCACCCCAGCGACTACGGCACCATCGTGGCCGCCTACGTCCTCGTCGGCACCTACTTCGATGAGACGGTGACGGGGCTGCCCCCGCGCCTCGAGGCCGCCAACGGTGGCCGGGTGGTCGATCTGCAGTCGGACGAAGCTCAGGCGCTGCAGGCTGTGGCGGATTCGGTGGTCGCCGCCTGGCGCTGAACGGCGCGGGTGCCCCCGTTCACCCGCCGTGATCCACCGCTGGGCGTAACGCCACGACCGTTCACCCGATCGGGCGCCCATCCGCTCCGGATCCGCTTCATCGTTTCGGCGACGAGTCGGGTTACGCCAGCGGAGGTGGGATGGGATGACGAGGTGGTGGAGAGGGGGTAAGGCGCGCGCGGCTGCGTGGGCGGGGATGCTGGCCTGTGTAGCTCCCCCCGGGGCAGCGGACGGCCAGGAAGTAGCCCCGTTGGAGTTGCACCGGATGACGGCGCCCGTCGTCCTCGATGGCCGACCGGACGAGGGGGCGTGGCGCCAGATCCCCCCTCTGCCCCTCACCATGTACTTCCCGACCTTCGGGGGCGCGCCGACCGAGCGCACGGAGATCCGCGTCGCCTACGACGACGACTACCTCTACGCCGCCGGCTGGTTCTACGACTCCGATCCGGACGGCATCCGGGTGAACTCCCTCTACCGGGACCACTGGAACGGGGACGACGCCTTCGCCATCTACGTCGACGCGTTCAACGACAACGAGAACGCCAAGTGGTTCGGGACGACGCCCTCGGCCATGCGGTTCGACCTGCTCGTCACCGAGGACGGCCAGGGGCTCAACGACAGTTGGGACGCCTTCTGGGACGCTGCCACCACCGTCACCGACGAGGGATGGTTCGCCGAGGTTCGGATTCCCTTTTCCACACTCGGCTTCCAGGTCGACGACGAGGGACGGGCCGTCATGGGGCTGACGGTGACCCGTTTGGTCTCGAGAACCGGCGAGCGGGTGACCTTTCCCTCCATCGATCCGCAGTTCGCGTTCCGTCAGCCGTCGGTGGCGCGGGACGTCTCCCTGACCGGTGTCGAGACGAGTCGGCCCGTGTACGTGACGCCCTACGCCTTGGGAGGTGTGGAGCGGCGCGCCCTACTCGAGCCCACCGGCTTCGACCACGCCAGTGACGTCCAGCGGGAGATGGGCCTGGACGTGCGTTACGCCCTGGCGAGCAACCTCACGCTGGACGTGACGCTGAACACGGACTTCGCGCAGGTGGAGGCCGACGACGAGCAGGTGAACCTCGACCGCTTCTCCCTCTTCTTTCCGGAGAAGCGACGCTTCTTCCAGGAACAGTCGGGGCTCTTCGACTTCCAACTCGGCACCGGGACGCGCGTCTTCCACTCGCGACGCATCGGACTCACCGACGACAATCAGCCGGTTCCCGTCCTCGGAGGAGCCCGCCTCGTCGGTCGGGTCGGAGAGTGGGATCTCGGCGCGCTGAACATGCAGACCGAAGAGTTCGCCGGGGTCCTCCCCAGCGAGAATTTCGGCGCGCTCCGCGTACGGAGACGGGCGTTCAACGACTTCTCCACCGTGGGCGGTATCGTCACCACGCGGGCGCGGTCTGGGGCGTGGAACGTGGCCACCGGACTCGACGGGAGCTTCCGGCTCTTCGGCGACCACTACCTGACGGCGAAGTGGGCGGCCACCGCCGACCAGGATCAGGACATGGATCCGGTGGAGTCGGGTCAGCTCTACCTACGATGGGAACAGCGTGCGAGTCGCGGGCTCGCCTTCCAGTTCTCGGTGAGCCGCTCGGGCGCCGGCTTCGAGCCGGCGTTGGGCTTTCTCCCGCGTCGGGACTTTCACCGCTTTGCGGCCTTCGGGAACTACTTCATCTTCACCGATGACCATTCCTTCCTGAGGCGGATCTACCCCGGCTATCTCGCCTTCTCGACCTTCCGCAACTCCGATGGTGCCCTGGAGTCCGGACAGTACGCGGTCTGGCTCCAGTGGGAGACCAAGGCGGGCGGCGGTGGCTGGATCGAGCCCAAGCTCTTCGTAGAAGACGTCGTCGACCCGTTCGTCATCGGAGGCGAGATCGGAATCCCGTCGGGTCGCTACACCTTCGCCGACCTCCAGCTAGTGTGGACCATGCCCGACGGTCGCCGCCTCCGGACGGCGGTCGATGCTCGAGCTGGGACCTACTTCGATGGCCAACGCGTCCAGATCATCACCGGACCCACCTGGAATGCGTCCACCCATGTCGAGCTGGGCCTCGACTATCAATGGACGTGGCTACGCTTCTCCGATCGCGAGCGAGGCATCCCCGCGGGCTTACCCGCGGAGACGTTCGGTCGCGGCGACGCCCATCTCCACGTGGGACGGCTGCGCCTCCGGACCGCGCTCGACAGTCGCGCCTCGGGCAATGCCTTCCTGCAGTACAACTCCACCACCGATCGGTTGGACCTAAACCTGCGGCTGCGATACAACTTCGCCGAGGGGCGGGACCTGTGGCTCGTCTTCAACGAGGGCCTCGCCACGGAGACCGCAACCGATCCTACGGCCCCCGAGCTTCCCCGCTCTCTCAACCGTACCTTCATCATCAAGTACACCCACACCTGGGGCGGCTGACGAGGAGGCCCGTGGCGCGATCCGACGACCCGACGACGGCGAACCATCGTTCCGGCGCGGCCCCGACGTTGTGGGTGGTCGTGGGGGTTGCCGGCGCCTGGGTGCTCATCGGCGTCATCCTCGGAAGCCAGACGGCTCTCGGTGCGGCCATGCAGGGCAGCCCCGTCGTGCTCGCCGACGCCATCCGGGCCGGCGTGATGGGCACGCTCCCGTGGGTTCTGCCGACTCTCCTCGCCATCGGCATGACCCTTCGCTTTCCTCTCGGCGCCGGGAGCTGGCGGCGCCGGCTGCCGCTCCATGTCCTGGCCGTGCCCGTGGCGTCGTGGCTGGCCAACGTCGGCGTTGTGCTCGGCTTCTGGGCGGGTGCCGGCGTCTTCAATGGCTTCGGGGCCCTGGCGCGGCAGGCGGCGTTCTGGGCCACCGTGAACATCCATGTGGCAGTGCTCGTCTACGCACTCGCCGTCGGAATTACGCAGGGCTGGATCTGGCTGCGCGACAGCAGGGCGCGGGAGCTCCGACTGGCGCGGCTCGAGAACCAGCTCTCCCGTGCCCGCTTCCAGGCCCTGAACGCACAGCTTCGGCCGCACTTCCTATTCAACACGCTCCACACCATCGGTCAGCTCTGGCGGTCCGGGCGGGACGAGGACGCCGAGGAGATGCTGGATCGATTGGGCTCGCTCTTCCAGCGGGTTCGCACCACCACCGAGTCGGCCGGGATCCCCCTCAGGGACGAGATCGCCATGGTCGAGGACTACCTGGCCATCGAGCAGCGGCGCTTCCGGGATCGCCTGGAGACATCGGTCCGAACGGAGACCTCCACCTCTTCCTGCCTCGTACCGCCCCTCATCCTCCAACCCCTGGTGGAGAACGCCATCCGACACGGTGTGGCGCCCCGGTCGGAGGGGGGATGCGTGACGGTCCGCGCCTCGGAGGAGGGTGGTGTGCTCACCGTGGAGATCTGCGACAACGGGCCGGGGCTGAGCGCCACCCCGATTCGGCCCGGAACCGGCACCGGCGTATCGAATACCCGGGAGCGGCTCGAGCACGCGTACGGGCCGGAGGGGGTCCTCGAGTTGAGCGAGCGGGAGGGCGGAGGGGTGTGCGCCGTCGTCCGCATGCCCGTGCGCAGGGACCCGGATCACGATCCTTGGGACGACCGATGACGGACGGGATCATCCGAGCCGTCGTCGTGGACGACGAGCCCTCGGCGCGCGAAGCTGTGGTGACGTTCCTCGCCGAGGCCGACGCCATCGAGGTGGTGGGCGAGGCTCGAAACGGCCGGGAAGCCGTCGAGGTCGTTCGTTCCGCGCGACCCGACCTCCTCTTCCTCGACGTACAGATGCCGGGTCTCGACGGCTTCGAGGTCCTGGAGGCGCTGGGCGACGACGTGCCGCCCGGCGTCGTCCTGGTCACGGCCCACGGGGAGTACGCTCTACGGGCGTTCGAGGTACACGCCGTCGACTACGTCACGAAGCCCTTCGGTCGCCCGCGGTTCATGGCGGCGGTGGATCGCGCGGTGCAACGGCTCGCCGGCGCCCAGGCCCTCGACGTCCGCGCCACGCTGCGGTCACTCGCCGCCGGCCTTCGCCTCGACCCCGACGTCGTGTCGGACGCTCAGGCCGCCGTGCCCGCCGATGACGCGGACCGATCCCCTCGCGCGGAAGCGCGCATCGGCGTGCGCCTGGGCAGCAGGACGGTTCTCGTCGACGTCGCCTCCATCGATTGGGTGGAGGTCGACGGCGATCTGGTGCGCCTCCACACCGAGGACGCCGTCCATCTGTTGCGCAGCACCCTCAAGGAGATGCTCCAGACCTTGGGGGCGGACGACTTTGTGCGCATCCATCGGGGGGTCGTGGTGAACCGGAATCGGATTCGTGTCCTGCAGCGGGAACCCGACGGAGGGGGATCCGTCGTCCTCGATTCGGGCGTGAGCCTGCGAGTGGCCCGGGCGAGGTGGGACACCCTCGAGGCGAGGCTGGGGCTCCGCTTCAAGGGGTAGGCGGGCGCGGGGGCCCCGGTGGACGCCTACTCCGCCCGCAACGCCACGTTGGGGTCGACGCCCGTGGCCTTCTGGGCCGGCACGAGACTCGCCGCGATCCCGACGCAGAGCGTCAGCAGCAGGACGGACCCGAAGACCACCGGGTCCCGGGGGTTCACGCCGAACATGAGGAAGCCGAGGACGTTGGAGAGCCCGGCCGCCATGACCAGCCCGATGACGAGGCCGAGCCCGATCTGCTTCAACCCCTGACGGAGGACGAGCTTCAGCACCTGGTTGCGGTCGGCCCCGAGGGCCATCCGGATCCCCATCTCCTGGGTGCGGCGGCTCACCGAGAACGACAGGACGCCGTACAGCCCGGCCGAGGCCATGAAGAGGGCCACGGCGCCGAAGATGACGAAGATCGACCCGAAGACAGCGTAGAACCACGACTGACGGTCGGCCGCCTCGGAGATGGTCCACACATCGAATAGGGGGACGTCGCCGTCCAGCACCCGCACCGCGTCGCGAAGTCCGGGCACCAGCGAGGTGGGCTCCACTCCGGGCCCGCTTCGGGCCAGCACCGTCAGGAAGCTCGCGTCCGCCTGGGCCACCGGGAGGTAGAAGCCGTCGGGCGTGGAGGCGGGCGAGCCCGGCGGACTGAAGCCCTGCATCTGGAGGTCCTCGACGACCCCGATGACGGTGGTCCAGGGGATGGTGTCGGCCGTTCCCATCCGAAACTGACGCCCCACCGCGGAGGTGCCGGGCCAGAAGCGCGCCACGAACGATTCGTTCACCACCGCCACCGGCTCGGCGTCGAAGCGGTGCTCGTCGCCGAAGGCCCGGCCCTCGATCATCTCGGCATCCATGAGGGCGAAGAAGCCCGGGGTCACCTGCTGGATGTGCGTGATGGGGCGGTCCGACGGCTCGGGGTAGTTCTGGCCCTCCAGGCGGATCCGCGTGCCGCCGGCGGTGAGCCCGGGCACCGACGTCGTCAGCGCGACGCCCGTCAGCCCGGGCGTCGAACGGGCCCGGTCCTCCAGCTGGTCCCAGAACATCTGACGCGCTTCCCGGGTGGGGTAGTCGGTCTCGAAGAGCCCGATGCGGCCCGTCACGTACGCTTCGGGGTCGAAGGGAAACTCCATGCTCCCCACGTGCATCATGCTCTTCGTCATCAGGCCGGCCCCGACGAGGAGGGCCACGGAGAGGGCCACCTCCACCAGCACCAGCGCTTTGCCGAGCCGGCCGGCCTTGAGGCTCGATGAACCGCGCCCCTCGTCCTTGAGGATCTCGTTGACGTCGGCGCGCGAGACCTGGTACGCCGGCGCGGCTCCCGCCATCACCGCCGTGAGCACCGTGACCGCGACGGCGAAGAGGAGCACCGGGAAGTCGACCTCGAAAGTCACGAAGTAGGGTCTCCCGGTGAGGGCCGGATCGGTGGCGCGGTCGAAGAGATCGACAGCCCCGAAGGCGAGGGCGGTGCCGAGTATGGCGCCGACGGCGGAGAGCACGAGGCCCTCGGCCATGAAGGGAGCGATGACCCGCCAGCGCCCGGCTCCCATGGCCACGCGGACGCCGGCCTCCCGCATTCGGGTCGCGGCGCGTGCGAGGAGGAGGTTGGCCACGTTGGCGCACGCGACCAGGAGGACGCACAGCACGGCGATCATCATCGCCGTGAAGACCGTGGCGATCTCGTCGCCGTTCTGTTGCTGGGAGACGGTGATGAGTCGCGCGGAGATGCCCTCGTACTCGTCCGGCCATTCCCGGGCGAGCTGGTCGGCGATCCTCGCCACCTCGAGGTCGGCCTGCTCCCAGCTCACGCCGTCGGCGAGGCGCCCCATGACCCAGAAGAACCGACCCTCGCCACGAACGGCGCCTCGCAGGTCCTCGTCGGTGGTGATCCAGACGTCGTGGAGCGACGGCCACCGGAAGCCCTCGGGCATGACGCCGACCACCGTGCCCTGCACGCCGTTGATCCGCACCGTCTTTCCGACGACGGCAGGGTCGAGGGCATACCGGTCGCGCCACACGTGATAGCCGATGAGGACGGTCGGAGCTGTGCCCGGCGCGTCCTCGCCCTCGATGAACCCGCGGCCCACCAGGGGCTCCACCCTCAGGACCTCGAAGGTGTTGGCCGTGACCCACGCGCCCTGGTACCGGTCAGGATCCAGGTCGTCGGCGAGGGTCACGGTGCCGCCGTAGTAGCCCAGGAGCCCCTGGAACGAACGGGACTGCTCCCTGAAGTCGAGGAGGTCGTGTCCGCGCATGGGGTCGTCGTCGGGTTCTCCGGACCGAAGGTCCACCCGTGACAGAACCCCGACACGATGGGCCTCAGGAACGTCGAGGCCCCGGAAGAGCACGCCGTAGACCAGCGAGAAGATGCTGGTGGAGAGGCCGATCCCAAGGGCGAGGATCACCACGGAGACGGCGGCGGATCCAGGCTGTTTGACGAGGGCCCGGGCGGCGGCCCTCAGATCGCTCAGCAACGCGTCCATGGGCCTCTCTCCTGAGGAGGCGGCGCCGCTCGCGTCTTCCTGGGGGGCGGCCACCGCTCGTACGCCGGTCGGTTGCTGCTACGTACGGGTGACTTCCG
>CALJKZ010000203.1 GCA_937983085.1 uncultured Gemmatimonadales bacterium | reverse complement strand
GTCGGGGAGGAGCGGTCGCATGGCGACCCGGACCACCTCGGGCTGATCGCCCGAATGGTCAACTTCCACGACCTTCACGAACCCGGATCCGATGTCCAGGCCGATCACGGTGCGCTTTCGTCCGAAGAGGCCCATGCTCCGCCTTCAGCCGAGGGGATGGGAAAACACATTTTCCTGAGAAGTGCGATGTCAGGTTACCACCGTTTGTCGAGCCTTGTCAAGAAAAATGTCGGTTCTGCAGAGAGGGCAATAATTGGTAAACATTTGACGCATTCACCCGGCAAAAAGTGGCCAGAGGAGGGCCATTTCGTCGGCCTCCGAAGGGGTCGTCTCGGGGCTCTCCGCGGCCCCGGATTCACCCGGGTCCGAGACGATCGGCGGGGTGCATGGAAAGGAGGACTCCCAGCGTCCGGCGAGAAGCCTCCAGGACGGTGGCGGCGACCGCCCCGGACCCGACCACACTCGACCCCGCCTCCACCGTCGCGCCTCCGTACGCGACGAGCCTCCCGACGATGGACGAGCCCTCCCGCAGCGTCACCGTTCCCGTAGCGATGATCATTCCGCTCAAGCGGGCCCCACCGAGGAGAACCAGGTCACCGTCCACCACCAGGACCGTCTGGCCCCGGCCCCCATCGACCGTCAGGGATCCGGACCTCCCTCGTACGGCTACGTGGGTCCCGCACGGACCGAGACCATCGGGATCGCCCCAGTTCCACATGGCCTCGGCACGACAGCGGCCCGAGCGAACGTCCGGACCCGGGCGCCCGCGCTCGCCCACCGTATCGGCCAGGGACAGGAGGAGACCCGGCGCCATGAGCCCCAACGACGGGGCCGCGACGGGGCCCACCGCGACGGTGTCGCCGGCGATGGTGCCCCCGCCGGTCACGGACGAGGAAGCCGCCACGCCGACGATGGCCGGCAGAGCCCGCACCCGGGTGGCGGGATCGTAGAGCCAGAGGATCCGGTTCCGGTGCACCGACGGGCCGCGGCCCACTCGGTGGGCCGTGGACGCCACCAGCCACGCCTCAGGCGTGAGACGGAGCCACGTGCCCCGAGTCTCCACGCCCCAGGCGCGGTTCGGTGCGCCGGTACGACGCTCTCCAGCAGCCACCGAGTCCATCCACGGCCACCACCCGCTATCTGCTCCCCCGCTCCGGCGCGGCTCCGGTGCCCCCCCCAGCTCGACGAGCCCGGCCCGTGCCCCCGACGTGAGGAAGGCGGCTTCCGCCGTGACCAGGAGCGCATGGCCCAGAGCGAGGAGTCCGACGCTCACGAGGACGGCGAAGACCAGGACCGCACCGACCTCGGATGAGGTGGTGGCGTTCATCGGGGCGCCCTCCGCCAGGCCAGGAAGCCAGCGGTGTGGGCACGACCTGGACGCCGCGGCGTCAATCGCACTCCGATGGCGGCGTCACCGACGAGGAACCGGGTGTGGGCATCCTCCCAGACTTCGGGCGTGAGAGGCTGCCGCCCACCCCGGCCGACGCGGTAGCGAAGGGCGGCACCGTGCAGGTGATACGATCCGGACTCAAAGGGTCGGAGAAGAAGTGCATCCCCAGGGAGCGTTCCCTCGACGCCCACCTCGAGGGCGACCTCGTCCGGTCCCAGCCCGCTGCACATCGGAGTGACGGACCGGACGCGGTCCAGCCGTCGGTGGATGAGCCTCCCTCTGGAATCCAGAACCTCCAGGGAGTCCTTGACGGGCGAAGGGCGCCGATCTCCCCGGTAGGTGACCACCGCTCGCCCTCTCTCCGCGTCGACGGAACACACCAGAGCCCCCCCCCGGACCGCGCGGAGCCCGATGGAGTCCGCGGTGGCGTGCCAGTCCCGCTCCCCGACGCCGTGGCGAAGCTCACCTCGCAGCACGGTGCGCGCGACCCGCTCGGCCGTGAGCAGATCGACACGCCGTTCGAGGCTGCGGCGAGCGTCGCCCAGGGCGCCCAGCGTCGCGTGGCCGAGGTGGAGGACGAAGAGGCCGAGCACCAGGGCCACGAGGACCTCCACCAGCGACGCGCCCTCGTTCACGGGTGACGCCTGGGCACGCGGGCCGCCGCTCCACGGGCCCGGACCAGCCCCCCGCCACGGTCGTCGGTGGCCACCACGAGGACACCCCCGTCGGCCTCGACCCACCACCGGACCCGCAGGTCGCCGGCGGCCCAGTGCCCCGAGTCCGGCTCCGCCGGAGCCGACCGTAGGGAATCGAGGAGCATCTCCACCCGCGTCGCGGCCCGCTCGAGTCGCTCTGCACGGTGCACGGTCCGTTGGGCCAGTGTCAGCGTACCGAGTACGCCCAGCGCCGCTGCCTGGAGCACGAGAAGCGCCATGACGACCTCCACCAGCGTGAAGCCCCCGCGCCTCATCTCCGGCGAACCCGTCCGTAGCTCGACAGCACGACGCCCACGTCCCTCTCGCCTCGGCGCAGCCCGATGGAAGCGCTGGCAAAGCGACCGATGCCCAGACCGTCGAAGCGGAGGGACAGGGAGTCTCGGGCCCCGGACAGGAGGAGCGACGTCCGCCCGTCTCCGATGAGCGCGTCGTGCACCACACCACCACCAGCCGTGACCCTGATGCGCGGGGGCTCCGTCAGGACGGTGACCGTACCTCCTCCGGCGGCCACGGCCGCCATGCGGCCCCGCGCGATGCCCCGTACCACGATCTCACGAGCCGAAAACAGCCGGGTGGCGTCCGCGACGGAGCGCGCGGGAGCAACGGCAGCCCACGAAGCCACCGCCAGGACGGCCAGAACGGCGGCGACCTCCATGAGGGTGAACCCCCTTCGGCTCCGGGACCCGGAGAGGGGGTGGGGCGGGTACGTCGGCGGCGTGGGCATGACGCACGCTATTCAGCCGGGTGGGGCGAGCGAATGCTCGAAAGGGCCCCGCTCCGGGACCCCCTACCCTATGCCGTACTCCTGGATCTTGTACCGGAGGGCACGGGGAGAGAGCTCCAGGAGGTCGGCCGCCTGGGTCTTGTTGCCCCCCGTGCGATCGAGGGCGAGGCCGATGAGGTGTTTCTCCAAGCGGGCGCCGTGCTTCTTCACGGAGAGGTCGTCGGTGTCGACACCCAGGCCGGGCGTCTCCGGAGCGGGCCGCCGAACGGCCTCGGGGAGGTCGTCCAGGGATACGGTGTCGCCCTCGGTGAGGACCAGCGCACGCTCGAGGACGTTCTCCAACTCCCGAATGTTGCCGGGCCACGGATACGTCAGGAGCACTTCCATGGCCTCGGGCTCGATGCCCTCCACGGCGACCCCGAGGCGCGCGGAGTGTCGCTCGAGGAGATGGTGGGCCAGCTGGGGGATCTCCTCCTTCCGGGCCTGCAAGGTCGGAAGGTGGATGGGAACCACGGCACGCCGGTAGTAGAGGTCCTTCCGGAAGGTGCCCTCTTCCACGCCCTCTTCCAGATCACGGTTGGTGGCCGACACGACCCTGACGTCGACGCTGGTGGTCTCCGTGGCCCCGATGCGGCGGACCTCCCCCTCCTGCAGAGCACGCAGGAGCTTCACCTGGAGGGCGCCGGGCAGCTCGCCCACCTCGTCGAGAAAGAGGGTGCCGCCGTCCGCGGCCTCGAAGAGCCCTTCCTTGTCACGGTCCGCCCCGGTGAAGGCACCCCGGACGAAGCCGAAGAACTCGGACTCTAGAAGCTGCTCGGGCACGCCACCGCAGTTGACGGGGACGAAGGGCATGTCGGCCCGGGACGACTCCCGGTGGAGCATCCGGGCCACCAACTCCTTCCCCGTCCCGCTCGATCCGGTGATGAGGACCGGCGAATCGTAGGGTGCCACCTTCTGGGCGACCTCCATCGCCTTCCGCATGGCCGGGGATCCGACGACGATCTCGCCGAAGCGGGCGTCGGCCCTCACTTCACGGCGAAGGCGTCCCACCTCCTGACGCAGCTGCTCGCGCTCCTCGGCCTTCCGCACGATGAGAAGGACGTCGTCCGATCCGAATGGCTTGGGGATGTAGTCGTACGCGCCCTTCTTCATCGCCTCCATGGCGAGGTCGAGGCCTCCGTAGGCGGTCATGACGAGGATGAGGGCGCGACCGCCCGCTTCCCGATACGCCTCGAGGAACTCGATCCCGGTGAGCTTCGGCATCCGGACATCACATAGAATGATGTCGGGGGACTGCTCCTGGGCCGTGGCCAATCCCTGTTCCCCGTCCTCCGCCTGGACCACGTCGTAGCCGGCGTCGGAAAGGATGAGGGTCAGCGATTTCCGCAGCCCCGCGTCGTCGTCGATGATGAGGATCTTCACGATGGCGCTGGTTGGTGAGTGTCCGAGGATTCGTCCTCGCCGATATCGTATAGCACCGGGAGACGGATGACGAAACGAGCGCCGCCCTCCTCCCGGTTCTCTGCGTCGATGCGCCCGCCCATCCCCTCCACGAGGCGCGCGCAGATCGACAGGCCCAGCCCCGTCCCCTCCCCCGGCTCCTTGGTGGTGAAGAAGGGGTCGAAGAGCTGGCTGATCTGATCCTCGTCGATGCCGTGCCCGTTGTCCAACACCTCGAGAACGGTGATCCGCTCGGCCCCGTCCACCGAAGCGGGAGCCTGTTCGTCACGGGCACGGCGGCGGCGATGCATGTAATTGATGCCTGGCGGGTCGTCCTCCCGCCGTCGGGGAAGGCCGGTGAGCTCGCCCTGCTCCTCTCGGAGCGAGACGACAATGACCGGCTCGGATACGCCCGCCACCGCATCCTTCGCGTTGAGGAGGAGGTTGATGAGGACCTGCTCCAGGCGCCGGGGCTGGTCGACGAGTTGTCCGGGCCCCAGTTCGACCTTCCACTGCACGTCGATACCCTCCAGCGCGCCCTGGCTCTCCAGGATCTCCCGCACCCGTTCCACAGGCTCGGGAGCCGGGGCCGGCTCACCCGCTCCGTTGGTGGGTCGGGCGTAGTCCAACAGGCCACGTACGATCCGGTCGATGCGCTCCGCTTCACGTCGGATGGAATCGAGGAGGTCGGGATCTCCTCCCTCCCGGACCACCCGACCGCGGGCGACATCCACGAATCCCATGATGGCGCCGAGGGGATTTCCCACCTCGTGTGCGATTCCCGCGGCGAGGGTACCCACGGACGCCATCCGCGCGGTCTTTACGACCTGGTCTCGGGCGTGGCGCAACTCCCGGTTGGTGCTCTCCAACGACTCGATGTTCTCGGCAAGGAGTCGTTGATCCGCGATGAGCCGATCGGCGAGACGATTCACACTGGCTTGGATCTCTCGCAGCTCCGGTCGGACCGGGTCGCTCACCCGGTGGTGATAGTCGCCGTCCCCGATCCGTTGCACGTCCCGGGCCAGCTTGCCGACCGACGTTTCCACCGAAGCCGACACGAGCCAGCCCGAGAAGAGCACCAGCAGGGCCAGATCCACGGCCAGAAGGAAGGCGGCGAGGGTGGGGGTCGACACGAGTCCCGACATGAACGGGACGGCGAAGTAGACCCCGGCCACCGCCATTCCCTGCACGACGGCGAAGAGGATGGCCAGGCGAACGACCAGGCGACGCTTGTTCACGTACGGATCGTTCCGCTGCGTCGCATGGTGGCCGTGGAAAAGAAGGAGGGTGAGAGATCGAGGACTCGATCCCCAGAACGAAACGAAGGGTGGCCCGGACCGAGTCCGGACCACCCTACCGCTTCATGTCACACCCGCATCGAGATGCGGGAGCCTGTCAACATGACCTCGAGAGGTCAGCTGGTGCAGGCAACCTCACCCGGCTGGGTGGGGGCGACCGGTGCCGTCGGCGCGGTGGCCGTGCCGTAGTAGATGGCGCAACCCTCGGCGGTGCCGAGCGCAGCGTGAACGGCCGTGGCGGCCCAACCGGACGAAGAGGCGGCCGGCGTGACGGTGACACCGTCGGAGTTCGTGAACGCGAGGTCCGCGAAAGCCGTCGTGTAGGTGTACGCGTCGGAGTAGTAGATCTCCTGCTGGCTGGCCAGGTTCTTCAGGTCGGACTTCATGGCCGCGAAGTAGGCCTTCTCACGCGTGGCGCTGAACTTCGGAATGGCGATGGCCGCCAGGATGCCGATGATCACGACCACGATGAGCAGCTCGATGAGGGTGAAACCCTTGGTGTCCCGCATTGGATGACTCCAGGTGTGAGTGAAACACGGATTTTTGTAGCTCAGGCCGATGGTAGAAGCAAGCACGAGTCCAAAGTTGGCACCATCGACCTAAAAAGCTGTAATACAACAACTTACACAGTATGCCCCAGAGGTGAAAACCTTTGTTTACGGGCAAAAAGTCGTGGGATTCTGCAATTCGCAGGCATGTTGCAAGGGTGCTGGGGGCGGTTTCGGTGACCCATCAACGATTCGACTCCCCGGCCTCGGCGGTGTCACGGGCCGCAGATTCGAGGCCGAATTCGGCCACTCTGACCGAATCCAGCGTGCTCCGGCCCAGTTCTGAGATCACGGTGACTGCAGCGGAGTCCAGGGCCAGCATGGCCCCCGTCGTATCCCCGTCGGCCCAGCGCACGTGTGCGTGGTACATGTACTGCTGCCAGAAGAGCGCCTGTCCCACCTCCTCCGCCTGGGACCGGGCCTCGCGGGCCTCCTCGATGCGCCCTTGTGCGGCCAGGGACCAGGCAAGGAGGTGCAGTCGAGTCGGGTCGTCGGGCTCGATGGCCAGGGATTGGCGCGCGTACGCCTCCGACGCCTGGGCGTCTCCGCGCTCGGCTTCCACCAGGGCGAGCAGCGCGTACCCCAGGGGCAGCTCGGGCTGATCCCCCACCGCGAACTTCAGCAGGACCTCCGCCGGATCGTAGAGCCCCTCGTCCATGAGAACGCGGGCGATCTCCGTCGAAAGTGCGTAGTGGGTGCCCAGGACGTTGATGGCCGCACGGTATGAAAGCAGGCTCTGACTGGTACGC
Organism: uncultured Gemmatimonadales bacterium; assembly: GCA_937983085.1. Lineage (GTDB taxonomy): Bacteria > Gemmatimonadota > Gemmatimonadetes > Longimicrobiales > Gaopeijiaceae > UBA2589. The sequence goes on along the minus strand of CALJKZ010000203.1, from coordinate 7,581 downwards.
CCCTGTCGGATGAACTGGTCTCCCAGAATCCATTGGCTCCGACCCGAGTGGGGGTAGTCCTCGATGAGAGCACCGAGCACGGTGAGGGTGTCGTGCCATGTGGGATTGCGCGTCCACACCCGTACGCTGGACAGAACGACGATGGCGGTGAGCCCCACCCAGGCGACCCGCCGGCGCTCCTTCGCGAACCGGACGACGAGCCACCCGGTGGCCGCGGCCAGGCCGACGGACGGCAGGTAGAGCGTGCGCTCCGCCAGGAGGATGCCAGAAAGGAAGAGCGCGTTCGACGTGGGAGAGATGGCGATGACGAACCACACCACGCCGAATGCGGCCGCACGCGCGCTGGCCTTGCCGGGCTCCATGAGCGGACGCCTCCACGTCACCAGCGACAGGGAGAGCACCCCCAAGGCCAGGACCGCGCCGATGGTGTTGTCGAGACCCCATTGGAAGGAGATGGGGATCACGTCGGGTGAGTAGTCCGACGAGAGGTCCAGAGGGAAGACCCAGAGGCGGACGTAGTGGAGCCAGACCTCTCCAAGCGTCCAGATTCGCGGGATCTCCAGGAGGAGGTCGGCACCCAATGGGGCGAACGGTGCGGCGATGCTTCCGAGGATGGCGTACCGCCCGGCGAGCATGGCCAACGACACGACGAGCATCACGCCGTACACCCGCCAGCGGTCCGCCACGTAGCGAGGCAGGGCACGGAAATCGATCTCCTGCCGTGCCGCGTCCACCAGCAGGATGAGCGCCGGCAGCGTGATGGCGCTTTCCTTGGCCCCGATGCCGAGACCGTAGAGCAGCCCCACCCATGCCGCGGTGGACCACCCCGACCGCTCGCCTCCCCTCATGTGCACGAGACACGCGCCGAGGACGCACGCCGTCGACACCATCTCCGACAGCCCGATGACGTTGGCTACGGCTTCCACGTGGACGGGGTGCACGGCGAACACCAGCCCGCCGACGAACGCCCCGGCCAGCGGCATGAGGCGCAGCAGGAAGACGACCACGAGGAGGGAAACCGCCGCGTGCATGACCACGTTGACCGCGTGGAAGAGGAGCGGCTGCCCGTCGCTGATGATCCACTGGATGCCGAAGAGGCCCGTGGCGACGGGGCGCCAGAGGCCCAACTCCCTGCCGTAGTGCCCCGTCCAGTAGGGGCCGACCAGCGCCCCGGGGAGGGTCTCCAGGGAGTGGATGGCCTCGTTGTTCTGGATGATGTGGAGGTCGTCGTACGCGAAGAGGTTCGGCAGCGAGTTCAGATAGACCGCTACCGCGAGCACGCCTACGATGAGGAGGGCCGAGCGCCGGTCCTCCAGGGGGGAGCCGAGGCCCAGAACGGTTCGCGACGCGCCGGCCTCGCGGGGTCGGGCGGCGTCCTCCACTCAGTCTTCTCCGGCAGCGTGCGAAGCACCCGACGCCTCGGCCTCGACCTCCACCGAGATGGACGAGAGCCGCTCCGGCGTATCCCACGGATCGACCTGTGGGGTTTCCCACAGAGGGGGGCGCGGTCCCACCAGGTTGTACTTGAGGATGCACCAGAGGGCCGAAACTCCGTCTTTCCACCCGATCTTCTTGCCGTCGGCGTACGAGCGCCCGTCGTAGCTGATGGGAAGCTCGTAGATGCGCGCCCGGGCCTGGGAGAGGCGGGCGGTGAGTTCCGGCTCGATCCCGAAGCGGTTCGCCGACAGCGGGAGTGAATGGAGGAGGTCCCGCCGGACCATCTTATAGCACGTCTCCATGTCGGTGAGGTTCAGGTCGGTGAACATGTTCGACAGGAGGGTGAGGACCCGGTTGCCCACCGAGTGCCAGAAGAGGAGAACCCGGTGGGGACCTCCCAGGAAGCGCGATCCGTACACGGCGTCCGCCTTCCCTTCCAGAATGGGCTGAAGGAGGAGGGGAAACTCCCGGGGGTCGTACTCGAGATCGGCGTCCTGGACCACCACGACATCTCCGGTGGCATGTTGGAAGCCGGTCCGCAAAGCCGCCCCCTTCCCCTGGTTCTTCTCGTGGAAGACCAGGGTGTCGATGAGCGTCCCGTCGAGCTCCGCCAGGATGTCACGGGTGCCGTCGGTGGACCCGTCGTCCACGCAGATGACCTCGAGCCAGAGGGGCACCTCCCGCACCCGTCGCAGGAGGTTCTCCACCGTCCGTCGCTCGTTGAAGACGGGGATGACCACCGACAGACGGACCCGGTCCCAGGCCAGGTCGCGGTGTTCGTTCAGTCCGTATCCTGGAAGTCCTGGCATCGTCATGCGTCGATTCCGTAGCGGTTGAGCTTGCGGTAGAGCGTCGATGGATCGATCCCCAGCACCTCGGCGGTGCGGGTCTTTTTCCCCCCCTCGAACTCTAGCACCCACATGATGTAGGCCCGCTCGATGACCTCCATGGTGGGTTTGGCCGGCGCGTCGGCTCCGGCCAGACGCGGGGGTGGTGCTTCCCGGACGCGCTCCGGGAGGGCCTCGGCTTCGATGACCGAGCCCTCGCTCACCACCACGGCGCGTTCGAGGGCGTTCTCGAGCTCGCGCACGTTGCCGGGCCACTCGTACTCCGCCAGAAGCTTCATGGCCGTCTCCGACAGCGACAGGGTGGTACCGTTCTCGGACCCGGCTTCGTGGAGGAAGTGCTTGGCCAGAATGGGAATGTCCTCCCGCCGTTCCCTCAGGGGCGGCAGGTGCAGCTGGATGACGTTGAGGCGGTAGTACAGGTCACTCCGGAAGGACCCGCGCCCGATCTCCTCTTCCAGGTCCCGATTGGTGGCGGCGATGATTCGCACGTCCACGGGCACCGACTGGGTGGAACCCACCGGAATGACTTCCCGCTCCTGGATGGCCCGCAGGAGTTTGACCTGGGTCGCCGGGCTCATCTCCCCGATCTCGTCCAGGAAGAAGGTGCCTCCGGCCGCGGCGACCAGGAGACCGTCGCGATCCTTCACCGCCCCGGTGAACGAACCCTTCACGTGGCCGAACAACTCGCTTTCGAGAAGGCTCTCGGGCAGCGCGCCACAGTTGATGGACATGAACGGTCCCTCGCACCGCTCGGAGAGGGTGTGGATGTAGCGGGCCACCACCTCCTTACCCGTACCGCTCTCTCCGGACAGCAGGACCGTCGACTCGGTGACCGCCACCGTCTCCGCCAGATCGAGGACCTCCACGAAGCTGCTGGCCACCCCGATGGGGCGCCCCTTCCCCCCGTTCCTCGACGTACGCTTGATCTCCCGCTTGAGCCTCTTGTTTTCGACCTTGAGCTCCCGTGCTTCCGCCGCGCGCTTGCAGATGGCCAGCAGCTCGTCGTTGGCGAAGGGCTTCTGGAGGTAGTAGTAGGCGCCCTCGTTCACGGCTCGCACGGCGGATTGGAGAGACGCCTGGGCCGTCATGAGGATGACGGCGATCTCCGGGTCCACCTGCCGGGCGTGGGCCAGGACCTCGAGCCCGGTGGCCCCCGGCATCCGGATGTCCGTAAGAACGATGTCGGGCTGCTCATCTTCCAGCGCCGCCAGCGCCTTGGGACCGGAGTCGGCCACCGCAACGTCGTAGCCCTCGCCGCGGAAGAGGATCTCCAGCGTGTCGAGGATGGCGGTCTCGTCGTCGACCAGAAGTATCTTCACGTCGTCACACCTGTCGTATGCACCTCGGCGGCCTCCGGGGCCCCCGGTAGGAAGATCACGAACTCCGCGCCCCCGTCCTCGCTCTCCTCGACGAACGTGGCTCCGGAGTGGGCCTCCACGGCCCGGTGAACCACTGCGAGCCCAAGCCCGCTTCCCGCATCCTTCGTGGTGAAGAACGGATCGAAGATCCGGGCACGTTCATGCTCGGGGATCCCCGGGCCGCTGTCGCCGACGGACAGACGCACCGGGTGGAGGACCTCGGTCCCCCTCGGACGGGTCCGGTCGAATTCGTTTCGAAGGACCACCCTCACCCGACCGCCGGGCCCTGCGGACTGGCCCCCATTGAGAATGAGGTTGAAGAGCGCCCGGTGGAGGAGGTCGGCGTCCCCGTTGACGAAGACCGCGTCGTCCTCCACTTCGGAGACCACGTCGACGTCCTCAAGCGCCGGATGTTGCTTCGCCACGAGAACGCATCCCCGCACCAGCGCGGTGAGGTCCACACGCTCGGTGGACCCCATGCCCAGACCCGAGTAGTCCAGGAATTCGGTGAGCAGCCGACTCAGGCGATCCGACTCGGCGAGCACCAGTCGTTCGAGGACGTCGCGGTCGCGATCGGCCAGGCGATTCCCGGCCAGTTGCTCCACGGCGCTACGGATGGAGGCCAGTGGATTCTTGATTTCGTGGGCCAGCGACGCGGACAGGGTAGCGACCGCCTCGAGCCGCTCATTGCGGACGTTCAACTCGTCGAGGCGTTCCAGGTCGGTGATGTCCTGGAAGAGGGCCGTGGCGGAGGGGAGCATGCCGCCCTCCCGCTCCAGGATGGCGGTACTGACGCCGAGACGGACGGGCCCTTCCGGCGACCGGGCCTGCACGACGCCCCGTCGAACCGCCGTCCCACCGTGGATGGCCTTCTGCAGCATGGAGCCGAGGGGCGGGGCCACCCGGTCCAACTCGTCGAGAACGGGACGCCCCAGGAAGCCGTCGAGCCGACGATTCAAATGGACGGCGGCAGCCGGATTCGCGTAGGCCAGACGACCGTCCCCGTCGACGGTGATGACGCCCGTGGCCAGGTTGGCCAGGATGTCCCCGGTATCCAGTCGAAGCTGCTGGAGCTTCGACTCCACCTCGCCCAGGGCTTGGCCCGCCCGCCGCAGCCGGTCGCCGAGGAGTCCGGTGATGAGGGCGACGAGGGTGAACAGGGCGATCCGAAGGGCCACGAAGAGGTCGAAGGTCTCCTGGTACCCCCACACCAGATCGGCGAAGTACAGAATGCTCACCAGCCCGCCGATGAGCACCCCGCCCGGAAGCGGCAGCATGAGCGCGCCGGCGCTGATGACGAGGATGTAGAGGGACGCGAACCCGCTGTCCGGCCCTCCCGTGAGATGCACGATCCCCGTGACGATGAAGGCGTCGAGGACCACCTGGGCATACAGAAAGCCTTCGCCCGGCTCGTTGCGGTTCAGGTGGGTGAACCAGAACGACCACCCCGTCATCGCCAGAGCGCTGATGACCATCACGCTCACGATGAGCGTTTCCGACGGCCGAGCGACGAACCAGTCGCTCAGCGCCGCCACCAGGATGCCCGTGACGAGCGTCATCCGTCCCACATAGAGCCACTGCAGGAGATCCCGTCGACGGATCCACGGCGTGTCCGGGGGGCCGGACGTACTTCGTTGAGGTGCCAACTGTGCCACGAGGGCAGGCTCCGAGCCGGTCGCTTGAAAGGGCCGGCCGGTGGGGGATCCGGCCAGATCGGGCGCTCCCGCAAGGGTAGTCGTGCCGCTTCGCAATCTGCAAGGATTTCTTCCTGGCATATTGCAAGAACACCGACGGCACGAACCGTCCTGGCCTGGCCGGGTGGTAGGATCCGCCGTGTCGGGGCACATTGTCTCCATGCCCCTCGCGCGCCGTCTCGCAGGTGCGGCTCTCGTCCTCGCCGCCTACCTCCCCCTCCACCGCCTCCTCGACGTCGAGCGGACCGGGCCGGCGGGTGCGTCCGTACGTGAGGCAGCCGAAACGGCCTGGGTCCTTGGCCTCTCCGGCTCTCTCATCGTCCTGACCTTCGCGTGGCTTCTGGCGCGCATGGTGCCGTACGACCCCGAGCGGCCAGACCCGGTGGCGCGCGTCGGAGCGGCGGTGGAGAACCCCGGGCGCCTGCCCTTCGCCTTGGGCGTGGGCCTCCTCTCCGCCGTAGCGACGGCCATCGTGGCTCGGGTGGTACACGGAGGGGCGCCGACATCGGTGGACGAGCTGACCCAGCTCTACCACGCCGCCGCCGTGGTGGGCGGGCGCCTGGGCATCCCCCTGGGCACGTCCCCCGCAGCGTGGATGGCGCAGAACGGCATCGCGACGGAGGCGGGTTGGGTGTCCATCTATCCACCCATGCACACCCTCGCCCTGGCCGGCGGACTGGCGTTGGGCGTTCCGTGGCTGGTGGGGCCGACCCTCACCGGTGTGGCGACGGCCGCGTTCGCGTGGGCCGCCGACCACCTCCTCGGCGCCCGCACGGGGCGACTCGCCGGGCTTCTTCTCTGCCTCTCCCCTTTCTGGCTCCTCCTGGGCGCCAGCCCCGCGAACCACGTCGCTGCGGCGTGCGGACTCTCGCTGGTCCTGGCCTTCGGAGCCGGGGCGGTCCACGGAGGTGAGGGCGAGCGGCGGCTTGGATGGGCGTGCGCGACCGGCGCGGCCGTGGGCTTCGCGGTGGCGGCGCGGCCGCTGACGGGGCTCCTGTGCTCCACGGCCATCCTGGGGGTCCTCTGGGGGCCCGGGCTGCGCGCCGGCCGCGGTACGTGGCGACGCACCGCGGCGCTCGTGGTAGGGGGCTCCCCCTTCGCCGTGCTCCTTCTCGGGTGGAATCTCCGCCTCTTCGGATCGCCGACGAGACTCGGGTACACGGCGGCCTTCGGCCCGGCCCACGGCCTGGGCTTCCACGACGACCCGTGGGGGAACGCCTACGGTCCCGTCGAGGCGCTGGCGTACACCGGGGCGGACCTCCTCATGCTCGGAGTGCGCCTCCTGGAGGGTCCGCTGCCCGCGCTGGTGCTGGTGGCGTGGCGCTGCGGTGTTCGGCGCCTGGGCGGGAGCGGGCGTCGTCGCGAGCGTCGTGTACTGGCACCGTGGGGTACACTTCGGACCCCGGAGGCTCTTCGAGGCCGTGCCCGCCTGGATGGCTCTGGTGGCAACCGCCGCCGCCGTCCTTCTTCGTAGCGAGGGATATCCTTCGGGGGGCACCGCCGCTCGGTTTCTCCGCTGGACGACCCTGGTGACCCTGCTGGGGGGCATCGCCTTCGCGCCGACGGCCCTGAGATCTGCCTCCGCCGGCGCACGCTCGCCCGATCTTCCCGAGCCCCCGTCCACGCCTGCTCTCGTCTTCGTCCACGGGAGTTGGGCTTCACGCGTATCGGCGCGCCTCGCCGCGGACGGGATGCGGCGCGACTCCATCGAAACGGCGCTCCGACGAAACGACATCTGCCAGGTCGACCGCTACGCCCGGTGGCGATCGGGGGGCCGGAATGGACCTCGCCCCGATCTCGACCTCGTCCCCCGACCCGGCTCTCCGCCGTCTCTGCAGATGCGGGAGCTTTCCCCTGGCAACGCGGTTCGGGTCGATCCGACCCTCCCGCCGGATGCGACGTGCCGCCGGGAAGCCGTGGCCGATCGGTTCGGGACCTTGGAGCTGGAGTTCTATGCGTGGCGTCATCCGCCCCTGCCCCGGCGCCCGGTGGTGGTGGCCCGCGACCTCGGCCCCGCCGGAAACCTGGCTGCGCTGACCGGGTGGGAAGGGAGCGCCTTCGTCCTCGTCGACGGTGCGCCCCCGACCCTTCTCGACTACTCGGAAGGCATGGAGCTCGTCTGGGGGGGCGCCGCCGGAGAGGTCGGGCGCCGCTAGAAGAGGTTCGCTACCGCCGATCGGGGCGGAGCACGCGTTCCACGTCGCGGTTTTTGATGAACCGACCGCCACCGAGACGACCGACGGG
>CALJKZ010000202.1 GCA_937983085.1 uncultured Gemmatimonadales bacterium | reverse complement strand
CGGATCTCGTCGAGGGCGTCTCCTGAAAGGAGGTAGGGTGGAAGCACGCACGCCGCGTCGCCCGAGTGCACGCCCGCGTCCTCGATGTGCTGCATGATGCCACCGATGACGACGTCGGTCCCGTCGGAGAGGGCGTCGACGTCGGCCTCGAAGGCGTCTTCGAGGAAGCTGTCGATGAGGACGGGGTGGTCGGGCGACGCCCGCACCGCTTCCTCGAAGTACTGACGCAGCGACGGCTCGTCGTAGATGATGCGCATGGCCCGGCCACCCAGGACGTAGCTGGGTCGCACCAGGATGGGGTATCCGATGCGCTCGGCCACGGCGATGGCCTGCTCCTCGCTGGTGGCCATGCCGTTGTCGGGCGTTCGGGCTCCGATGGCCTTGCAGACCTCGTCGAAGCGATCGCGGTCCTCCGCCCGGTCGATGGCGTCCACGGAGGTGCCCAGGACCGGCGCCCCGAACTCCTCCAGACCCTTGGCGAGCTTTAGGGGTGTCTGGCCGCCGTGCTGGACGACGAGGCCCTGCGGCGTTTCCGGGTGGCGCCCGTCCAGATCGTCTTCGAGGGTGAGGGGCTCGAAGTAGAGCTTGTCGCTCACGTCGAAGTCAGTGGAGACGGTCTCGGGGTTGGAGTTGATCATGATGGTCTCGTACCCCGCCTCACGCAGCGCCAGGACGGCCTGGACGCAGCAGTAGTCGAACTCGACCCCCTGTCCGATGCGGTTCGGTCCGCTGCCGAGGACCACGATCTTGTCGCGGTCCGAGCGTTCGCTCTCCGACTCGTCCTCGTACGACGAGTAGAAGTACGGCGTCTCCGCGCGGAACTCCCCGGCGCACGTGTCGACGACGTTGTAGGTGGCGTGGATCTCCCACCCCCACCGGCGGTCACGCACCGTCCGTTCGTCTTCGCCGCGCAGCTCGGCGAGCTGGAGGTCGCTGAACCCTTCGCGCTTCATCCTGCGCAGCAGGTCCGGTGTGACCTCGTCAGCCTCGGCGTACCGGCGCTCCCACTCGATGATCTGGACGAGTTGATCGAGGAACCACGGATCGATGCGCGTCGCCTCGAAGATCTCGTCGACGCTGATGCCCGCCAGGAGGGCCCGCTTCAGCTGGAACGGTCTCTCGGCGGTGGGGCCGCGCATGGCCGCGATGAGTGCGTCGTGTCCCTCCTCGGCCAGACCGTCGTCCTTCAGAGTCTCGCCGATCACCCAGCCATGGCGCCCCGTCTCGAGCCCCCGGAACCCCTTCTGCCAGGCGCTTCGGAAGGTCCGGCCGATGGCCATGGTCTCACCCACGGCCTTCATCTGAACGCCGAGCGTGTTGTCCACCGAGGGGAACTTCTCGAAGGCGAAGCGCGGGATCTTCACCACGCAGTAGTCCAGCACCGGCTCGAACGACGCCGGCGTGGTCCTGGTGATGTCGTTGGGCAGCTCGTGGAGGTGGTAGCCCACCGCGAGCTTGGCGCCCACCCGAGCGATGGGGAAGCCCGTGGCCTTCGACGCCAGCGCCGAGGATCGCGACACCCGAGGATTCATCTCGATGATGAGCATCTCGCCGTCATCGGGATTCACGGCGAACTGGATGTTGCATCCGCCGGCGGCCACACCGATCTCCCGGATGATGGCGATGGCTGCGTCGCGCATCTCCTGGTACTCGACGTCGGTGAGCGTCTGCGCCGGCGCCACCGTGATGGAGTCGCCGGTGTGGACCCCCATGGGATCGACGTTTTCGATGGCGCAGATGATGATGACGTTGTCCGACGCGTCCCGGACCACCTCCAGCTCGTACTCCTTCCAGCCGATGATGGAGCGGTCGATGAGGACTTCGTTGATGGGCGAAGCGTCGAGTCCCTTCCGGACCTGGATCTCGAACTCTTCGCGGTTGTACGCGATGCCGCCACCCGTCCCGCCCAGCGTGTACGAGGGGCGTACGATGGCCGGATACTCGGTGGACTCGACGATCTCGAGGGCCTCTTCCAGAGTGCGGGCGAAGCCGCCCGTGGTCACCGCGAGGCCGATGCGGGACATGGCCTCGGCGAACTCCTCCCGATCTTCGGCCATCTGGATGGAGCGCTCGTTGGCGCCAATGAGCTCGACGCCGTGCTTTTCCAGGACCCCGGCATTGTAGAGGTCCATGGCCACGTTGAGGGCCGTCTGCCCCCCCATCGTAGGGAGGAGGGCGTCGGGCTTCTCACGCTCGATGACCTTCTCCACCCACTCGGCGGTGATGGGCTCGATGTACGTCCGAT
>CALJKZ010000201.1 GCA_937983085.1 uncultured Gemmatimonadales bacterium | reverse complement strand
CGCCGCTCCCGGACCTGCTCGAGTCGGCGTCTCATGCGGGCGCGCCGGAGCGCGCGGGCGAGGCGCGCGGCCCCGGCGCGCTCCGCGGCCATCTCGGCCTCGAAGCGCGCCAGATCATCGCGCAGCCGACGCATCCGCTCCTCTCGCCACTCCGAGTCGAGGACGGCCGCGAGCGCCTGTAGTTGGCTGAGGCCCAGACGGGCCAGAAACAGACGCACGCGGCGACGTTGCGTCTCGGTCACGTAACCCAGGATCTGCTCGGCGTAGGCCGTTGCCGTCTCGGCATATGCGGTCCCAATGTCCACTACAGGACCACGGCGGCCCAGAGCACACCAGCAAGCAATCCCGCCAGCATGCCAACGCAGAAGCACTCGCGCGCAACCTCCGTTTCCTCTTCGGGAAACATCCCGTACAGGTGTCGACGACCTCGCAGGACATCCTGCCAAGATGGACGCTTCAAAACGGGATCTCGTCGGCATGCCAGTCGTGCTCGATCGCGCGGCGAGCGTCCTCGTCGGGAGCGTCCAGCCACGCAAGTGCCGCGTCCATGTCCGGCACCAGGAGCGATAGCACGTCAGATCCCCAACAGATAACCGCGAACCACCGGCCTCGCTCGGCGTCGTACGTGACTCGGTGGAGCGTCTGCCGGTGCCCGAAGATGCGGCTCCCCGGCGCCGCCCTCCGGACCCAGCCCAGCCGGGGCGCGGCGCCGCCGCGGGGACCCAGGTCCGACGCGTCCGGGTCGAATCGGAACCCGGCGGCGTCGAGCTGACCCATCGTCTCGTGGTTCGTCCCTGGCGCCGCCATCGCCGGCAGCGTCTTCGCCATCGTCAGGTTGGCCAGGCGGAGCAGCTCCGCAACCTCGTCGGGGTCCTCGCCGATCGCGGAGATCACGGCGTCGTCGTCGACACCCGGCTGGAAGGACCCCGGACCCTTGCCGTCCATGGCCCGGCGGACGTGCTCGTACCAGTTCTTGAGCACCGCCGCCGACGTGATGATGTGGTGCTTCGCCTTCTCGAAGTCCCGGGACGGTCCCGAGTTCAGGCTCCGGACGGCCTTGGCGGCGAGGGCGCCGAGCAGCCAGAGCCAATCCTCCGGCGCCTTGCCCTCGTCGTGCTCGACGCCCCACCGCTCGACCTGGTGGGCCGCCTCGACCTGGACGCCGGGGAAGAACTCCTCGGCGTACGGCGTGTTGATGAGCTTCTTCAGGCGCTCGACCTCGGCCTTCGCTTCTTCGGCGTCGACGACGCTCTTGCGCCACAGGTCGTCGAGCGCATCGATCGCGTCGCGGTTCGACTCCTTGGCGCAGGCGGCCTCGAGTTCCTCGGTCATGTCGTCGCCGTCCAGGTGTCGGCGGAGCGTTCGGAGCAGTCCGCCGATCCGCCACTCGAGGACGTGGATCATCCCCATCAGATCCTTGGCGTTCTTCTCCGAGGCCACGTAGTGCTTCCGCAGATCCTCCAACTCCCGCTGGGTGGCCCTCAGCAAGGTCGCCCGATCGCGCGCCTGGTCCTGGAGCTTCTTCGTCTTCATCCGCTCCTTCCGGAGCTCGGTGTCGAGCTCGCCGAAGGCGGCGCCGCTCCGCTCCCGCTCGACAGCGATGTTCCGCTCGTTCCGGGCGGACCGAAGCTCGGCAGCGAGTCCGACGGACTCGGACCGGAGGCTGTCGACCTCGTCCACGGCGACGGCCAGGCGCTCCTTCAGCGGCCCGATCTCCTCCCGTGCGCGGTCGCGCTCCGACCGCGCCGCATCGAGCAGGGCACGCATGTCCCCCAGCACGGCGCGCTCTCGCTGGGCCTTGGCCTCGGCGGTCTCTAGTCGCAGCACCTCGCCAGTGAGCCGCTCGACCTCTTCTCGAGCCTGGTCCCGCTCGAGCCGCGTCGTCGCGAGTAGGGCATGGGCACGATCACGGGCCTCCGACAGCTCGGCTCGATAGGTGGTCTCGCGCTCGTTGATGAGCGTGAGGCGCTTCACCTCCTCGATGTGCCAGTCGAGTCGGTCCTTGACGACGCTCAACTCCTTCCGGGCCCGATCAAGATCCCGGCGAGCAGCGTCCCGTCTTTTTCTGAGTTCCCCCGCTTCGTTCTCGGCCTGGTCACTCTCTGCCCCCCGGGTCGACTACATGTCGCGAAGTTGTTCGACCTCCTTGGTCCGCTTCTCGTACGCGGCCAGCGCCTCCGCGGCACGGGTCTCGGCATCTTGCTTCGACCTGTCGAAGTGGATGACCCGCTTCTCGATCATCGCCAACTCCGTCGCGACGTCGGGACCATCCTCGACGTCGAAGAAGTCCTTCAGGATCCGGAGCGCTCGGTCGCGCTGCTTCCCGATGACGACGTCGAGCTGGGTCTGGCGAAGAAGGCGTTCGACGTGCTCCTCGAGCTCGCGCCGCTTCTCCTGAAGGACCGCGATCTCCTGCCCTCGGTCCACGTTGAACTCCTGCCACTGACCGATGCGGTGCTCGACCTCGGTCAAGATGTCGTCGACGTGGTGGCCCTCCGACGCCTCCTCGAGGCCGAAGAACTTCACCAGGAGCCGGACGGCCCGATCGCGCTGTTGGCCCATGGCGGCGTCGAGCGGACTCCTCTGGTTCAGCCTCAGCTCCTCGAGCTTCGCCTCCGCCTCTTCGCGCGCACTCTTCTCGTCGGTGTACTTCGCGTACATGCGCTCGGAGTCGAGGGCCTCTTCCTTCTCGCGCTCGAACTTCTCGGCGCGGCGGCGCCACTCCCTCAGCGCGCGCTCGTTGATCCTGTTCAGCTCGCGGAGCCTCTTCAGCTCCTCGTCCCGGGCCCGCAGCGACGACGCGCGCTCGTCGGCCCAGCGCTTCCACTGGTCCTTCTCCATGCGCTCGTTCTCGTAGGCCTTGTGGTGCCCGTCCCGCAGATCCTCGGCTTCGGCCAGCCGGCGGCGGCACTCCGCGAGCTCCGCGAACGCGGCCTCCCGCTCACCCTCGAGCAGCCCGACGCGGACGCGCGCGTCGTGGAGAGCCTTCTCCGTCTGCGCCTCGGGCGTCATCTCCACCCACCTCGCCGCCAACTCGCGGGCGTGCTCCACGTCGGCGCCGACCCCCTTGCACCACAACGTGAACAGCGGCGGGAGCGGACGCGGAGGTTCGGCGCCGGCCTCGATCCTCTCTACCCAGCGGATGGTCCGATCAGGATTCCCCGGCGAGATCCGACGGGCCAGCTCCTCGATCGACATCTGGATGGCGTGGCGCTGGTTCCGCAGGTACGACCCGAGCGTTTCCTCGTCCTGGCAGTCGGGGCACTCCGCCGTCTCCGGGTTGCACTCGGGGCAGTGCATGATCAGGCCACAGGACTTGCACTCCATCTCGTCCTCCACAGGGTTCGGGGATGGGGCAAGGTAGCGCTACCTAGTGTCGCCGTCAAGCCCCACCGGACACTATCTGTCCGATATGATGACGAAGGGCACGCGCGGAACACGCGTGCGCCCTTCCGGGGACAGCCGCGCCTTCCAGACGAAGTTGTCGGGGACGATCTGGTTGTCGCCGTCGCGGACCTGCTCCAACTCGAAGCGGGACAGCCGTCCGCCCCACTGCCCCCAGACGAGGGCGCCGGTCTTGTCCCGGCCGATGGCGCCGTCCGCGGCCGCCTCGAGCAGGTCGGCGAGCGCCGACCTCAGAAGCTCGATCTCGTCGATCAGGTCCTCGCGGGTCCCGCACTCCGGGCAGTCCATCGGCTCTCCGATGTGCTCCTCGGCGACCTCGACCCAGCCCTTACCCTCGCAGCTGCCGCAGCTCAGGACCGGCGGAACCTGCGAGGCCTCGTAGATGCGGATGCTCCGCGGGAACTGCACGGCTCGAACGTGGCGCGCCGACAACTCCTTCATCGCCGCGACGTCATCATCGTCCATCCAGCGGCCGTCGACGACGAAGGCGACGGAGCGATCGTCGTCCATCGGGAGGTCCTTGACGAGCGGGGCCCGGCCGTGGCCAAGCCGGTACAGCAGCTTCCGCTTGTTGGCCTTGTCGCGGTCGAGCTCGCCGTCGTCGGCCATCCGCTTCAGGCACTGCGTGATCACGTTCCGCGCGGACGACGACGTCTGCTCGTGAATCTCGGTCACGGTGCGCCAGCGGCCGGGCTCCTGGGCGAGGAACTCACGGATCTCGGCGTCGTGTTTCGACATGGTCACCCCTCCTCGGGGTCGGTGGTAGTCGGCAGCCCCTGGCGACCGCGCTCCTTCGGGTCCTCGTGAGGCACCCGATAGAGGCGGCGGCCGTCGACGACCTGCGGGTTGCAGACGATGTCGGCCGCAGCCGGGTTGGGCCTGATCGGGAGGCGGGCCTCGAGGCCCGAGAGCCCAGCGCGGGGCTCGCGGGGATGAAGTCCATGCTCCATGCCCAGGAACTCCATCGGGCAGCCGCAGCCGGCGCAGGCCAGCTGCACGTCGGCGGTGAACCCGACGACGTTGCCGTTGCCGTCGGTGACCCTCGTCGTGCTGACGTCCGCGTCGATCCGCTCGTGGGGGCAGCTGACCATCACGCGCGGGTGGAAGACGTCATCGCGGGCCAGGTCTTCGAGGACGCGGGAGCTGAAGTCGCTCTCGGCCATCTCCTGCAAGACCTCTCGGAAGCTGTCGTCGGCCACCTCAGGAGTCCTCGTCCGGGAGAGCGGAGACGTGCGACGGGTGGATCCGAAGGAAGGCCAGCAGCGCCCGGGCGGCGTCAGCACGGTCCGCCCATTCCTCGGCGGACTCGTGGTTGACCTGGTGTCCATGGGCCTCCCATGCCCACGGGCAGGCCTCAGAGTCCCACCAGATGAAGGCCCGGTGGATGACGCCCGTGACCAGCTCCTCGCTATCCTCTCCGTAGAGCTCCCAGGCGCGCTTCCCCTCGCTGCCGTTGAACCAGCGCCACGCGTAGCGGCGCGGCTTTGTCGGCGTTCCGACCGGGTTGCCGTGGCCGTCGATCAGCCCGAAGCGGAGGACCTCGTCGGCGTCGTTGTACGTCGCCGCCAGCCATCCGTCGAAAGGATCCCCGAGCAGGCCGTTCAGGATGCCCATCACGCCCAACTCGAACGGCGAGTCCAGGTCGCGCGGGTCGACGTGTCCGACCTGGACGGTCGGGTGCGTCGCCAGAGCGACGCCGCAGATGACGCGCTGGTCGATCAGCTCGGTCAGCGCGTGCGGGTCCGTCGCCGCGATCTCGTTGAGGACGTCGAGCATCCGCTGACGCTCGGCGGCGACGCCGTCAGCGAAGCCCATCTTCGCGTGCTCGCGTCGCTCGCGCGTGGCCTCGACGTGGTACCCGAGACGGTTCCGCCAGACCCTGACGTGCGCCAGTTCGTCCTCGGACATCTCCGCCGGATGGTCCTCGGGCCAGACTAGCTGCGCCGCGAACATCCGGATCGCTTCGCGCGCGACCTCCGCGGAGAGGCCCTCGACCGCCCGGCCGTCGGTCGGCCATCCGAAGGGCACCTTCGCCGCCTTCGAGGCGACAAGCTCCAGGCGCTCCAAGCGGTCGTCACGATCGGCCGGGTACGGACCCAGCGCGGCCGCCAGCGTCTGCCCGCCGAGGCGGCGGAGGAAGTCCCTGATCTCTACCCACCAGGTCGGCTCCATCGTCACTTCTCCTTGTGGTCAGCGATCCAGTCGCCGATCGGTTGCTCGGGGTTGGGGTGCATGCGCGGGCCCTCGTTCAGCAGCGGGTGAGGACCGAGCTTGTCGGCGTAGTCCCGCAGCGCGGCCGCGAACTCGGGGTCACTCTCGGGGGCGGCCAGGTCCTCGAGGACGGCCGTGACGATGTCGGCCTGAGACAGGTCCGGCGTCAGCGTCAACGGCGGCGCGGTCACCTCGTGGACCCAGTTGCCCAGGCGGACCAGCCCCACCAGGTGAAGGACGGCCATGAGCGGGTGCGCGAGCAGGTTGTGGAGGAACAGCCTCACTTCGGATCCCCGAACAGTGCGGCGCGGACCTTCGCCGCCGCCTGCCGCTTCCGGCCCTCGTACGCATCCAGCGTCCTCCGAGCGTGACCCAGGTGTTGCTCGGCGCACCGGATGTCGCTCAGGAGCGCCTCCCTGGTACCGAGCCCAGCCGTCCCACCGACCCCGGCGACACCCCGGGCGAGGGTGTCGATGGCGTTGCACAGGAAGCAGCGCGCGGCGTGGAGGGCATCCTCTCCGCCGGCCACGACGATCGGCGGAACGAAGTCCGGCGGGGGCTCGATGTCCTCGGAGAGGTCCTCGCACGGCTCGAGGGTCCCACCGCGCACGAACACGCGGCCTGGCGCCTCTCCCATCTCGTGCATGTCGGCGGGCTCGCCACAGGTCGGGCAGATGCTCTCTTCGTCGGACATCGGATCCTCCTGGATCGGCAGCTCGACGAACCTCATGGGCGTCAAGCTCTGGTCGTTCAGCAGCTCCCGGAACCGCTCGGCCTTGTCCGGAGTCAGGAGCCCATCGTCAGGAACGTCAGCCATCCTCACTCCTGCCAGGGGTCGTGCGGGTCCCCGTCGTCCTCCACCTCTCGAACCAGCGAGTCCACGCCCTCCTCTCCGGGGACGTAGATGACACGCTCCTCGTCGTTCTCGTCGCTCTCGTCGGCGCGCACGCGGGCGACCTCGGCGCACGGCTCGAAGGTGCCGCCCCGGATGAACACCCGCCCCGGCGCCGCACCCTCTTCGTGCATGTCGACGGGCTCGAGGCAGACCGAGCAGAACCGATCCGCCGGTGGAAGCTCGACCTCTGGACCGTCGTTCTCCACCCAGTGGACCGGGACGCCGAGCGCCGCCGCCTTGACCATCGCAGCCAGGGTCGGCCCGGGAGCGCCGCTGTAGTTCTTCGGCATCGACTCCATCATCCGGTGGATGTCGGCCACGATGTCCGCCGCGGGCCGCTCCGTGGCCTGGACGTCTCGGACCAGGCCGGCCAGCTGGGGGCCCAGGACCTGACGGGTCCAGTGCTGGATGTCGTTCCAGATCGGGTTGACCTGCGAGAGCTTCTGGCCGATCGCCTCACGGAGGCCATCGACGATCGCGGCCGCGCGCGGCGCGGTATAGACGAAGGTCTTGTCGTCCTGTGGTCCCGGGGCAGGCAGAGGCATCGAAGCACCCTCAGGGGGAGCAGCGCCTGAAGGCGCATCCGGCTCCCCGGGGCTGTCAGCCTCCGCCTGCTCCGGGTCGGGGCCTTCCACCCCGTCTCCCTCCTGCGAGTCCACCGGCGGCGCCGACTCGCGCGGCCCGTTGGTGGTGGAGGGTCGCCGGATCGTGGGCTCCGGCGGGCGCCCGGTCGCGCGCTCGACGGCGGCGACGAAGTTCCTCTCGATGATGCGGTACCAGTCCGCCCTGATCTCCCCCACGACGTCGTCATCGATCTCGGCCCAGGCCCACTTCAGGCCTCGGCGGTCGCAGATGTCCTCGACGAGCTCCCCGACCGACTTCACCGCGGCCATGCGACCGAGGTCGAGGTACACCTCGAGGAACTTCACGACCCTCTTCTTCCAGAAGATCAGCTCGCGCCGATCGGCGTATGCCGCCCGGAGCTTCTCCCGAAGATCCATCGTTTGGCTGGACAGTTGGCGGATCCACTGTGGCGCCGTCGTGGCCTCCGGAGCACCCGTCTCCGCCATCGCGGAGATGGTGTCCTTGCTGTCCTCGTTCACCAGATCGACCGTGGCCTTGAGCTCCTTCTCCAGCGCTCGGATGCGCTCGTGGTTGCGCTCGATCGCCACCACCGCGTCCTGGGGCCAGGTCGCCGCGTTCTCCCTCACGGATTGCTCGAGCTCGCGCACCTTCGCCCGCTGCTCCTCAGCGTCGATGACGGCGTCGCGGCAGGTCTCGACGTTCTTCCTCGCGACGTCCTCGAACGTCTTTGCCTTCGACGCCAGATGGCGGATCCAGTCGCCGGGCAACCACTTGTCCGGGTCGGCTCCCGTCACCTTCATGGCCGTGTGGACGCTGGCGACCATCGCGCTGATGTCTCCGAAGACCTCCTTGAGGTCCTCCTCCGCTTCGGCGATGGCATCGCCGACCGTGACCTCCGTGAACTTCGGGATCCCGTCGGCCCCCGGAACCATCTTCGCGGTGAACTGCTCGGTCAGCGCCTCCACCGGAACCAGCGCGGCGGCGAACAGCTGCCGGAACGCCTCGGACTCCTTGAGCGTCCAGGGAGGGCAGGCGTCGGCGCCGAGGGCCAGCGCGAGCTCGCAGGCGACCGACCAGCCCAGGGCCTCCGTCGAGCGCATACCCTCGAAGGGGTCGGCCACTGCGTGGGGGAGGCTGGCGCCGATGACAACGCGGCCCTCGTGGCTGCCACCGTCCTCGGCCGGCGACACCGACAGCGTCACGGATCCGAAGTGCCAGTCCGTCCCGGACTCGCGCAGCTCGATGTACCGCTCGTACCCGGCGCGCGGCGGCTGCGCCGGGGCCCAGCCTACGGGCGCCGGCGGTGCCAGGTACTGCGTGGCCTTCTCCATCACCGCCTCCATCGCCGCCGCGACGTTGGGCGCGTGACCGGTGACCTTGATCCGGTGCCCCTGCGGGTGGAGGCCGACCATGCTCCACGCGTGATCGTTCGGGCAGCGACCGTGGCGCGGGTCGATCTTGAAGATCCTGTCGTCGCCGACGTCGCGGATGAGGCTCTCGACGATCCGCGCGCCGTCGACCGCTTGGCACTCGGCCACGTCCCACTTGTCGGCGAGGGCCCTGTCACGGGCGACCTTCTCCGCCGGTGCGACCAGGTTGAACCACGCTGTGACGCGCTCGCGGCGTCCGGCCTCGTTGCTGCTCATGTCGACCTCGTCCTCCACAGGGACCCACACGCTAGCTAGCGCTACCGCGCACCGTCAAGAGCAAAAAAGCAAAAAAATGCGCCTGGGTGCCTCGACATGTGGGGAGGCCGGCCGGGTCCGGAGGTTCCAATTCCACGACCCGGCGACGGCCCAGCGACTATGCGCGATCGCGAGAGATCGCGTCAAGCCAGCACGGCCCCTCGGAGGTCAGGAGTCCTCCGAGGGGCCGGCAACGTCGACGCCCGCGCCGACTTCTTGGCGGATGACTACGCGGGCGGCGGAGGCCCGGGGGGATGGGCCCGGCCGAATCACTACTTCGGCCCGCGGGTGCTTCGATTTGGCTCTCCGCTTCCGACGCCGCGCCGCGCCGTCCCGGTCACCGTACCTCGCTGGCTCAGACTGCGTTCCAGGGACCGCGAGGTTCTCTCGGACGCCGGGCCGCCCGCTTGTCCGCCCTGGCACCCTCTCACGGTGCCCCGGCGGCGACGGCGGCGTCAAGGGTCCGCCGTCAGCCGCGCGATCACCTCGTCGGGGAAGGGGTCGTGTCGGAGCTCGTCGAGCCAGCCGGCGCGGAACACGTGGCGGACGAGCTGGTGCCGGCGGGACATCCCGAGCTTGTCCATCGCCCGCCGCTTCGCCCCCTCGATCGTGCGCGGCGAGATCCCGAGCATCTCGCCGGCCTCCGCCTGCGTGTAGCCGAGGGCGACCAGCGTGACGATCTGGCGCTCCCGCGGCGACAGCTCCTCGACGATCACGCCGCCTCGGCGCCCTGGCCGGTCATCCCCTGGATGCGGGGGTCGTCCAAGATGTGGCCCAAGATCACCTCGACCATCTCCCCGGTGTACCGACGCGCGGCCTCCACGAAGCGCTTCTCGGTCGCCTCCGGATCTTCCTCGGGCGGTACGACCGCCTTTCCGGCCTCGGGCGGTACGCCGTCCGGCGGAGCCTGCCCAGGCTGCCCAGGTTGACCGGGCGGGAAGGCATTGGCCGGTGGCTCCGGCTCGGAGTCGTCGACCTCGAACGTCATCACGCCGCCCTCGTCGATCTCGGGCTTCAGCTTCCCGGCCTGCAAGAGCATCTTGAAGACCTCGAAGGGCAGGTTGCCCCAGGCCTCCTCGATCTGCGGCAGGTCGATCCCGAGCGACTCGCCCAGGCGCTCGAGCAGGTGGTTCGGCGTCAGCGCCCCGCCCTTGATGCCGATCTCGAGCAGCTTCGACAGCTCCTCGACGTTCACGATCCGCGGGCCCTTGGACTTGAAGCGCCACCACATGGCGTTGATCAGCGGCATCACGAACCGGTTGATCCGGTCGTCCATCATGACCCGCTCGGGCCGGAAGACGTTCTGCTCGGCGACCTCGAGCGACACGGCCGCCGTCGCCCGGGTGTAGTCCATGGTCTCGCCGGTGAAGATCGGCGGCAGCCCGACGGAGCTCCGGACCTTGTCCCGGGAGTTCTTGTCGAAGACCTGGAACAGGGCGTCGCCGTGTTGCAGGTCCGACAGCTTCACGACCTCGATCGTCGGCGCCTGCGCTCGGTTGGGGTCGAGCAGGGCCTGGCCGCCCGTGCCGGACCGGGCGCCCTTGGCCTCGACGATCGCGAACTTGTGGAAGTTGTCGATCCCCTTGACCTCTTCGAACTTCTCCGTGATGTGGTCACGGGACGTGTCGGTGAGGTTGCCGCCCGAGATCAGGAGCAGCATCGGGGGGACGGACTTGTTCGTCAGGTACTCCCAGTTCACCTCCTCGGCGGCGCGGCTGCCGGCGAGTCCGATGAGGGCGCCGATCCAGCGCGGGAGCGGGTACGGGCCCGACGGGTTGTACCGCCCGAAGAACAGCGCGGGCCGGGCGTAGAGCGGCCCGTTGTCCTTGGGGTCGAGCTTCGCGTAGTCGGCCGGCTCCATCCGGGCCTTCTCGATCTTGCCCGTCCGCCGGACGACAGCTCGAGGATCGCCGGGCATCTTGAACCAGGCCTTCGTGCCGTCGTCGGCGACCTGGACCAGGAGCCTGACGCGCTTGAGCGACTGCCGCACTTCCCAGCCGCTCCCGTCGGCCAGGGGGTAGAAGCGGTCGACGGCGACCAGCTCCTTCGACAGCCGCCCAAGTCGGAGCCCGCGGGCGGGAAGGTGCTCGAAGCCGACGAACTCTCCGGCCATCGAGTACATGAACTCCCAGGCGCCCCAGCCGATGTACTCGATGTCGCGGCGCGTACGGTCGCGGAGCTCGCCGAAGCTGTAGTCGGCCGTCGAGTTCTCGAACCACTGCCGCAGCCGCTCGCGCTCGTCCTCGTACCCGGCCTGCGTGTCGGCGTCGACCTTCTCGACGTCGAAGCCCGGCTCGAAGTCGAAGCCGAAGCCCTCGATGTTCTTGGCCAGGGCGTCCACACACTGGGGCAGGATGGACGACTTCTCCCCGATCTTGGCCAGCCACTTCGGGTTGTACGGCGGCTTGAGGATCTTCCCCTGCCGCTCGAGGTCCTTGAACGCCTCGATCTGGCCGCTCGGCGAGGGCGTCGTCCCCGGCGCGGTGTTGAACCGCTGGACCTCGGTCGGCTCGGTGGTCTTCGCCTCGGACTTGTCCCGAGCGCGGATCTTCTCCTCGATGGCGTTGACGAAGTCGTTGACGTCCAGGCCGTTGACGTCGACCTCCCCGACGAAGTTGAGCTCCCCGTACTTCTGGGTCAGCTCCTCGACGGTGAGAGTTTGGACCACTTCGCGTATCTCCTGACCGTGTCCAGCCAGAGGCGCCGCAGCTCCTCGACCGTGAGGGTCGCCGGGTCGTCGTTCTGACGGCCCAGCGCATCCGCAGCGTAGCCAGATGGCGACGCCTGCGCAAGCCATGGCACGCTCAGGGTGCCCGCAAAGGGGCTGTCCATGAGGGTCATGGCGACGTCGTGGACGATTTTTGCGGGGACGGCCAGCGGGTGCTCGTCGGGAGCGTGGGTCCGGATGATCGCCAGGGCGGCGGAGCGATGCAGGGGGACCACCTCGGCCAGGTCGTGGAGCGACAGCCGCCACGTCGCCGGATCGTCGAGCAGGACCAGCCAGGCCGCGTGTGACGGGTTGCGGAGGTCGATGCGGTCGTTCTCCGTCGCCAGGTGCGGGCGGTGCTGGAGGGCGAAGCCGCCGCGGGGGTTGTTCGCGGCGTAGCGGTGGAACGTCGGCTTGCCGGTCAGGCTCCGGTAGCGGAGCTCAGGCCACACGCTGACCAGCGCCTCGCCGAGGTACCTGCTCCTGAGCGCCGCATGGACGGCGACCGGGCCCTCCGACTTGTCCCGCGGTCGCTCGATGCGCTCCGCCTTCAGGTCCAGGGCCAGGGCAAGGCGGACGTCGGGCGGCGTCGAGACCGACGGTCGTGGCCAGCGCAGCCCCATCGCTCGAGCATGCCGGACGAGCGAGTCCTCGGTGATGCCCAGCTGCTCCCAGATGGGTCGCTCGCTCCACTCGGTCTGGAGCTCCGTCGAGTCGGCCTGCGGGAGGTACCCGTCGACGATGTCCAGCCCCAGACCCTCGGCGAGGCGGTAGATGGACCGCCGATCGACGCCGAGACGATCGACGAGCTCGTCGACGTGCTCCGACTCGGTGACCTCGCGCGTCTCCTGCCCGAGAAAGGCGATCACGCGCTCGACCTGGTCCTCCGTCAGGGCGTAGCGCTTAGACACCGTGGACAGCCTCACCGGGGCGATCCTGGCGCCCTTGATCCCACGCATGACCTGGCGCCTCGAGTAGCCTGTCTCCTCGGCGATCTGGCGCGGCGTCTTCCGACCCCGAGTCAGCGAGCTCGAGGCGGCGATCAGGCCCTCGCGCCCCAGGGCCTGCAACCGCTCACGGCAGGCGGCGACCGTGCGGCCGACGCGGCGAGCAGTCGTCTCCGCCGGCTCCTGGCCCCACTGGGTGATCAGCGTGTTGTCGTGGTCGTCCGTCCAGCGCTGACCGTGGAAGGGGGTCGCGCCGACAGCCTCTTCCCTCCGGAGCTTCGCGAAGCGCTGGACGCATGCCGTGACCGACCGGCCTATCCGCTGAGCGGTGTCGCGTCGGTCTTCCTGGTCCCAGAACTCCCGCAACATGGCGTCCTCGTGAGGGGACCACCAGCGCCCCCTCTTCGAGCTCCTCGAAGCCCCAACCCTCTTTCCAGCACCCATAGACCCCTCCGAACAAGGTGGAACAAAGTTGTTTCAGTGACTTGCAGATCCAGACCACCCCTAAAACAGCCAGATCATACCAACATGTTCCACCATGTTCCGCAACCACCACCCCACCGGAACACTGCAAGTACATGTGATGACTGTGTGATGTATGAGTTAGACATGATGATCCGATCCTCGTTCCACAGATCAAGCCATACAGGCGCGCGGGCGCACACGTTCTCTAGACATATACGCGCGTGCTCTCGCGCGCACGGGGGCCTCTTGTTCGGCGGAACGAGAATCGGATCATGGTGCTGGGTTGGATGTTTCGGCAATGAAAACAGTCAAGTGTAACGTTCCCATACGGGCCCATGCGTGGAACACATTGGAACAAATCGTAAGGAAATGGCCACTTTCCGCTGCAACTCTTCGTGATGATTGCGGAACGAGACAGACCTATCGGTCGATAGGGAGCCCTGTAACGCACTGTTATCATTAGGTGTGTTATATCAACCAATTATAACGCTCGTTATAAGAAAGTCTTACCGGTGACAGTTGGCCGTGTCTGCGTTGACACAGTGTTGAATTTCTCTACATGTGTGGAACGGATAGAATGTATCCCTATCACTCGATAGGTTGGGCATCGACCCGTGTGATCCCACGTGGGAAATTTATCTACACTCGGCGGACCGGCGGGTGCCTCGTGTACGGCAGGGCGCGGAGGCCGCACCAGCCACACCCCGCGTAGGCGGCGGACATGCGGCGTCCGCCTTGCCCTGCCGCTGGCGCCGGCGGTACTCTGGCGCCACGCATCGCCTCGGAGGACCCCATGAGCTCGAGCTTCGCCGGTATCAGCCTCGACGTGCAGCGCATCGCCTGGGCGAGGACGGTCACCCTCGCCACCGGCGGCGGGTGGGCCTTCGACTTCACCCAGGGCGTGGATACCAACGCCGACGGGACGTTCGACGAGGCGGGCAGCCTCGACCCCATCGAGGACCTGACGGTCCTGGTCCCGACGGGCGCGTCCGCCGCCGTCCGGCTGGCGTTCCTGGCGCCGGCGAAGTCGGGCAACTTCTACGTGGACATCCCGGCCGGCGACAAGTTCGTCGTTCCGGGGACGGTCACGCAGTTCAGCCTGGAGAACTTGGACGGCTCGAGCCCGGTCATCGTGGGGATGATGGGCTCGTGGGTCCGGGCGGCGTCGCGGAACCCGACGGCAATGCCGGTCTTCACCAAGGCGGGCGGCCAGAACTGGATCGAGACCTGAGCAAGGCCGGGGCCCGGCCCGGGCGCGTGGACACCCGGACCGGACCTCGGCGCCCGCAGGTGTCGTGCCCTGCGAGCAAGGGGATTGGTCAGGGCTCGAGGGCCATCCAGAAGAAGACGAGGATGGCCACGGCCCAGACGCCGACGCAGACGCCGGCGATGAAGGTGCTGACGACCTGCCGCTGTTGCTCGCGGTCCCACTCGTCGGACACCACAGGCTCGGGGAAGCGGCTCGGGTCGCCCCAGTTGGGCTTCGGCTGGGGCACAGGGGTCGGTCGCTTGTCGTCGCTCACGGCGTGCTTTCCAGGGTGGCGCGGAACAGCGGCCGCCCGGCGAAGTCGGTGTCGCGCTCGAGGTTGAGCAGCCGGCGGGCGCCGTCTCCGAGGTCAGTCCAGGGGACGTCGACCTCGTACGCTTCGCGGTCGTTCAGGAGTGAGGTCAGGGCGGCGTGGAGTAGGTCGCGCTCGGCCTGGAGCTCCTCGAGCAGCTTCGACATCTTCGCGAAGCGCTGGGCGTTGATAGTCACGGCCGCCTGGGTGGCGCCCTCGATCATCTCGTCCCGCAACCAGTCGGTGAGGATGCGGCGGCCTTCGGGGGTCAGCGAGACCCAGGTGTTGCTGAAGCGGCTGTTGGCCTCCACGAGGCCGGCGATCTGGAGATCGGAGACGATTCGCCCAGCCTCTTCGCCAGCTCCGGAGCGGTGCTCGATCTGGTCGAGCGTCGCAACGCCTCCGGACTCCGGGTCGAAGCCGAGCTCGTCGTCGCTCATGCGCGTCTTTCCTTGGGATCGAGGTTCTACTTTAACGCGGCGCGCGGATCAGGCGCGTTTTCTTAACGCGGCCGTACCGGCGCCGCAGGTACGCGATCGCGGTGTCCGCGACGTGTGGGTTGAGGGGGGACCGCTGCGACCTGTCGACCGTGAGGGCGCCGTCGACGACGACCCAGCGGATGTGCGGCGACAGGTGGAGCGGTCCGATGTAGTCGAGGTCGTCCGACATCACGCGGCCGAGCCGTCGACGTCCTCGGGGATGCGGGAGGTCCGGACGGCCTGGTTCTCGACCTTGCGGTAGGGGACGTCGGGGCCCTGGACGTGCTGTCGGAGGTACCGGCCCTGGGACTCGGCGCGGAGCAGCTCGACGAACAGCTCCGGCGTGATCTTGTCGCCGATGTACTCGTAGAGGGCGCCGTCCTTGAAGCGGACGCGGAGCGTGTGGTGGTAGGCCTCGCCGACCTTCTCCTCGCGGCCGTCCATGTCGACGACGCTCTCGACGGCCTCGGAGACGAGCCCGACGCGCTCGATGTTGGAGGACTCGACGGTGACCCAGGCTCCGTCGCCGAAGTCGGTGTCGACGTCGATGAGCTTGCCGCCGACGCTGTTGACGCGGTCGGCGAGCTCGTGGACGCCGGCGCACCAGTTGTAGGAGAGGTCGGGCTCGTTCTGCCACCGGATGATGGACTGGCCGTCCTCGTAGAGGGTGACGAGCCCTTCGATGCCGCTGTCGGTGGCGATGATCAGGCGATACATGGTGCTGTCCTTCAGGAGCGGATGCGCTCCCAGTGCGAGAACCGCCGACGGAAGCCGGCGGGGTGGCAGGCGACGTGCCGCCATCTGCGGTTCGCCTTGCCAGGCCTGGCGTAGCGCCAAGCGTACAGGATCACGGTCTGCCCGCCGTCATCGATGACGGCGACGACCCGGAGCTCGCGACCGCGGCCGCGGAGCCTCATGCCCTGGGTGACGGCGAACGTCACCGGGCAACCGAGACGGAGCCCCGGGACGGTCGGTCGTCGGCCAGGGACACGCCACCCCAGGACGGGCAGGTGTCGTCGGCGAGCTCGAGGCCGCCCCAGGCCTGCCGGGCCATCTGGCCCCGCCTGGCCCGACGCCCGAGGGCCTCCCAGGAGTCGGGGGGGCGCGTGTCGGGGATGGATGCTGGCGGTCGTGGTTGGTGCTCACGCATGGCGACCTCTCGAGTCGATGACGTCCTGGACGAGCTCGGCGGCGCGGCCGCGGGCTCGGGCGTCCTTGGCGAGGATGACGACGGCCGCCGCTGCATTCGCGAGCGCAGCGCCGCGGTTGTCTGGCAACACGCCGAAATCGTTGATGTTGAATAGGGCCTGGACGAGGAACCTGCGCGCGGCCGCCACGTCATCGGATGGGTCGTCGCGCACTACGGTACCTCGTCGGACAGGTGCTTCCATCCCATCTCGGGTCGCAGGCCGGCCCGCGGGGTCGTGCCTATGCCGATCCGCTCGAGGGCCTGCCCGAGACTGCTCGTCTCGATGATGAGGTTCTCGCCGTGGGTGAGGCGCCAGCGTCCACCCTCGGTGACGTCGAGGACGAGGCCCGGTCGGACGAAGGTGATGGTCATGCTGCCTCCGGGATGGCCTCGTGGACGCCGAGGACGGTCGCCTCGGGCCACCAGGTGACCAGGCCGGCGCCGACGTCGCGCTCGTCGGGAGCGTGGCCCTCGACGACGATGACGGCGATGATGATGGCGGGGACGTCGACGCGGACGCGCTCGCGTGGCTCGCCCTTGAGACCCTTCGGCCGCCGGATGAATGGCGGCCGGACCTCCACGGTGTCCAGGCTGACGGAGATGTAGCTCGGCGGCGGCACGGGGCCGGGCCGGCGGTGTGGTGCGAGGGGATCGGGGAGCCGGTATCGGATGGTCTCATCGGTCCGGCGCCAGTCGCGCACGTGGGTCATGGGGCAGGTGAGGATGGCTCGGTAGACGCGGATCACGGGCTGACCTCCACGAGGTCCTCGACGTCGCCGACCTCGGTGACCAGGGCGGGCTTGGGCTTGGGCTTCGGGGCCGGCCCGACGATCGGGTCCTTCAACTCGTTCAGGCGCCGCACGGTCCGGGTCCGGTCGATCCGGTACTCCCGGCGCCAGATGGGGCCGTGGACGTGGACCAGCCGCGTCTCGATGGGGGAGAAGCAGTTCCACTGCCGCTTCATCCGAGCCTCGAGGCGGCGCCGAACGACCGCGTGAGAGTACCCGAGGGCCTTGGCGATCTCGCCGACGCTACACCAGCGGTCGCGTGGTTCGAGGTAGTGGTGGACCTTCCATGCGGCGGAGTCGAAGCTGATCATGTTCGCTTCTTGAAGCGCGGGTACGAGGCATCGAGCACGTGCCCGACGAGTCCGGCTGCGTGATCGGCGCTGTCCTGGACGGCGATGTTGATGCGGATGTCCGGGTAGCAGTCGACGACGGTCGGCCTCGGGTACGTCCTGAGGACGTCCGCGGCCTGGGTCATCGCGATGTGGGCGGCGGCGAGCGAGATCATGGTCCGGACGATGCCCTCGATGTTGATGGCTCCGCGCCTCGAGAGGATGGCGTCCTTGTGGGTCATGATGACGCGGTACCGGGGCACGTCATCGGTGATGCGGGCGGGCCCGATCACCCAGGTCGGCTTGTCGTCGCCGAGGGGGTCGTCCAGGTGCGAGTCGCAGCGGAGCTCGTCGCCGCTGACGTGCCACTCGCCATAGCCGCCGTAGAAGTCGGAGCACTCCTCGCCGATGCGAACGATGAGCTTCTCGTAGTCGATGGTCGTCATGGCCATGTCACCTTGTCGTGGGGGATCTGGAGGAATCCGAGGGCGTCCGCGGCGGCCTGCTCGGCGCCTTGGTGGTTGCAGTGCCCGGCCGTGCTGGAGCCGACGCCGACGACCAACCACTTCCACCAGGGCTCGCCCGACTCGTTGACGATGCGGACGCCGGTGTCTGGCTCGATCACCGCAGGCTGCGGGAGGACGATGACCTTCTTGACGCCTTGGGCGATCTGCCTGCCGTCGTCGGCGGCGAGCTTGAAGGCGCCCTCGAAGCGCTCTCCGTCCTCGAGCGGGACGCACGGCGTCCAGCGGAAGGTCCGGAGGCGCGGCTCGGCGGGCCACTTGTACGCGTCAGCGGCGTCCTGGCCGCCGGTGACGAAGCGCCACCAGACCTTGCCGCCGGCGCGGGCGCCCAGGGCCGGGCCGACGTGGTTGACGTGGAGCTCGGGCAGCTCGTCCCAGTCGCCCTCGAGCTTCGGCCACTCGGCGATGTAGCCTCCCTCGGTGTCCTCGCCCTCGAGGGTGGGGAGGCAGTCCTGTTGGGCGCGGAAGAAGTCGGCGATCGCCTCGACCCACGTGTTCCGCTCGTTCTCGAGCTTGGCGACCTTGGCGAGCAGCTCGCGGATGCTTCGACCTTCGAGAACCTCGACGAGCTCGTGGATGGTGTTCAGCGCCGCCTCGGGCCACTCGGGCAAGGCCTTCCGGAGCTCGTCGAAGTCGTACCCGTCGGGGAAGGGCCCGCCGTGCAGTAGCACGGCGGACCGGATGCGGACCTCCTTGTCGTACTCGAGGGTCATCGCGGGTCTCCCTGGTCCTTGGCGTGGAAGACGCGGACGCCCTCGGCGACGGGCTCCGGGGGAAGCCGCTTGAGACGCTCGATGACGACGTCGGCACAGCTGCGACCGTTCTTGTACTCAGGCGGCAGGTCCCGGATCCGGAGCCGCCATGTGCCGCGGATCTTGCGCGGAAGGCCGTCGACCGTGGCCTTGAACCAGGTCTCCTTCGCGCCGCTCGGCGCGTACCAGACGGTCTCGTCCGGCTTGAAGGTCGGGACGGGCCCGATCTCGTTGCGGTGCCGGAGCCCGGCGCGGCAGAGACGCTCGACGTCGTCCGGGGACATCTGCACGTTGATCTGCATCTTCGGGGTCGACTGGATGCTGAGGGCGATCGTTCCGGACTCGTGGCTGAACCAGCTGGCCTGGTGACCGGAGCACTTCTCCAGCTGGATGTTGGTGGTCTTGGTGACGGCCATCGGTCAGCCCTCCACGGTCAGCGCGTCCGCGATCTCCTCGTCGGACGGCGTGGGGTTGTCGGCGAACAGGTCCAGGAGCCTCCGCGCGCCCTCGGCCATCCAGGCCACGGCGCTATCGCGATCCGCCTTCTCCAGGAGAGCGCCGAAGGCGGCGGAGCCGTCCTCGGTCCGGCGGTAGAGCGGCCCGGGCGGGTGGAACCTGTCCAGGAACTTGCGGGCGTCGCGCGCAGCCTGCTCGCGAGCGAGCACCTTCTTCCGGATGGTCTCGGCCTGGACCGACTGGAGCCACGCTTCGAGGACCTCGTTGCGCTCCTCCTCGGTGATCGGGGACCCGATCTTCGCCTGCCACAGGTCGGCGACGATCTGACCCGCCGGCCGCCCGCTCGTGTCCTCGTTGAGGCCTGCGACGACCGCAGCGACGACGTCTTCTCCGGTCGCGACCTCGAGCCTGGCCGGGGTGTCCTCGCCGAAGGGCGCGAAGCGCTCAACGACTCCGGGCGAGATCCGACCGACCACCGGCGCCGATGGGGCGCCATCGTAGACGGCCTCGATCGGGGTGATCGCCTCGGCCTCGGTGTCACCGGCGATGTTGAGCTTGAGGTCGTTGGCGATGTGCCAGGTCTCGAGCACCGCGGACGAGGCGCGCTCCTGGCCGTGCTCCCGGAGGTACTCGGCGACGTGCCAGAGGTCGGGGATGTGGAGCTCACCGACGGCGAGCTCGCGGCGGTCGTTGCCGCGGGGAGCGAGGATGATGTTTCGGCTGTAGTCGACGGACATGGTGACTCCGCCCGGTACAAGGCCCCGGGCGCGGGCTCTCAGTCGTTGGCGGTGTCAGCGAGACGCTTGCGGCGGGCGGTCTCGAAGGTCCAGGCGCGCCCGATGGACAGCTCCCACTCGTCCCGGCGGTACCGACCGCCGGCCTCGACGCCGCGGAAGCAGTAGACGTCCGCGGGGCCGGCCTCCTTGCCGAGCTCGTAGATGCGAACGACGGTGAAGTGGGCGTCGGTTTCGTCGCTGGCGACGACGGCGACGGCGCCGTTGGACTCGCGCTCGTCGCGGAGAGCGGCGCAGTCGACCTGCCACCGGGTTCGGGTGGTGCGTCGTCGGCGGGTCATGCGACGGCTCCTTCCTCGGCACCGTCGAAGTCGGCACACCAGAGCGAGTACGCGTCGATCCCGTGGTCCGCCAGGACGGCGGCGCCGAGCGATATCATGGCCGCGCGTCCGACGCGCCACCACGAGTAGGTCTCGTGGGCGAAGTAGCGCCACTCGTCGAAGCCGCACTCCTCGGCGGCCAGGAACTCGCAGGCCGCGGCGATGGCCTCGACCTCGTTCTCGGTCTTGTGGACGACCTCGGCCGTCGAGCAGCTGGTCAGGTACTGGTAGGTGACTTCGACCGGGTTGGTGATGTGGCTGATGCTGGACACGGTGGAACCTCCGTTGAAGTGGGTGGCGGGCGGGCCCACCACGGGCCCGCCCGGGTGGACGTCAGTCCTGCTCTCGCATCTCGCGGAGCCAGGTCGCGGCGCCTTCGTCGAAGGCCTGGGCGGCCTGCTCGGCCTGCTCCCAGGACTCGACGCCCACCGCGATCTGGTTGACCAGCTCGGTGACCACGTCGAACTGCGTGAACAGCTCGGTCGGGGCGCCGACCTCGATGCGAACCAGGGCCTCGAAGTGCTGGCGGGCGTTGTTGAGCGCCGCCGTGATCACCTCCACCGAGTCGCGCTCGAACAGCCGCTGGCGAAGCATGTCGACCGCCGCCGCGAACAGGTAGATGGTGTGCTCTCGCTTGGCCATGTTGGAACCTCCGTCGTGGGTACGAGAGAACAATAGCCACTGCCGAAGCGCGCGTCAAGCGATTTCGGACGTTTTTTATCCGTAATCGAGCAAGTCTCTTAGTTCATTGACAAAACGCTCGTCGAAATCCTTCCGTGACTCGTTGACCTTGTCGGCGAGGCCTTGCCAGATGGCGTTGTCCCAGAACGGCGCGACCGACTCGGAGACCAGCCGGCGCAGGACCGCCGGGTCGAGGGCGTCCAGCTCCCATGCGTGGTCGGTCCCCGTCTCGCGGAAGTACTTCTGGTACCGGGCGGAGGTCGTCTTTGCCCAGAACGGCGGGCAGTCATACTCGCGGACCTGGTCGAGCGTGATGGCGATCCGGTCGAGCTTCATCTTCGGCGGCGACAGGCCCTCGAGGTAGGCGATCTCCTCGGCGCGTTCGATGAGCGACACCGGGATCTGAAGTCCATCGGGGTCGTGGTCGCCGAAGTAGAGGATGCGGACCTCGCAGTCCCAGTGAATCTCCTCGAGCTCGATCAGCCAGTCGTACAGCATGGACAGCGACAGGTACCCGCGGCAGGGCAGAAGACCGACGTGCCACTCCTCGCAGGGCTTGACGAAGACGCCGGAGAGCGCCTCCTTCTCGACGAAGACGTAGGGGATGACCGGCTGGAGGAACCAGCGGTCGACGTACAGGAGGCTCTGCCTCAGGCCATGGACCTCGTCGATGGCCTGCTCGAGGGCAGCATCGGCGTCGAAGCGGGCGTCGCGGTAGATGGGGGTCGCCCACCGGCGGCCGCGGTCCTCGATGTCGGAGAAGTGGACCGAGCCCTCCATCCGCGCGATCGCCATGGCGTCCTTGACGGCATTGTAGCTGCCGTCGCTCGACGGAAACGTCGCCGGGTCGCGGGTGACGCACTGGTAGTAGATTTGGCGCACCGTCAGGCGCAGGTCCTGGGCGGCGTACTCGTCGACGATCTCGCGGCAGAAGTCGATGATCGCTCGGCGTCCGATGGTCGGCCGTGGCTTGCTCATGCCGTCCTCCGCGGCATGTGGTCGGCGAGGATGACCCCGCAGGTGCGGAGCAGGGTGTCACACTGGTCGTGGGTCCCGCCGTAGCCCGACGCCAGCTGCTCGAGGAAGTCCGACCGGGGGTCCATGAGACGCCAGACACGGAGGCCGTCGTCGCGGAACCCGATCAGCGGCCGGTGAACGCCGCCGACGTTGACGAGGCGCATGTGAAAGCGATCAGCGACCGCCCAACGCGAGGCGATGTATCCCCGCGATGCCATCACGTCGCCGAAGTCTGGGTCCACCGGCGCGAGCGTCCATAGCTCCTCGAGCTCGTAGGCCGTGGGGAGGTCCTGCTTCAGGATCTCGTGGTCGACGAACTTGATCGTCGACTGGACCAGGTGATGAAGCCGCACGGCCTCGGGCGCGGTCGCGTCGTACATGCTGGTACTGCTCATGAGCTACGCTCCATCTCGATCGCGAACATGGCGAGCTCGCAGGCGTCGACGGCCTCGAGGCGCGCACCGTGGAAGTCGTGGCCATCCATCTCCTGGCGCAGGAGATGGGGGGCCGTGTGTTTGCCGATCTCGGGCTTCAGTCGCTTCCAGGCCTTCCGGAAGGCCCGTTCGTCGACGATGACGGCTCGCAGGTCCCGCACCGCGTTCCGGAGACCGATCGCCCGGGACACCTCGTTCTTGTCATCGCGCAGGAGCCGCAGCGAACTCGCCAGCCGCTGGTGATGCTCGAAGCGCTGTGAGTAGGGGAGCTCCCGGTTCCCGGCCCACTTCCACCAGTCGGTCTTCATCCGCTTCACGGCGCGCCCGGGACGCGACTCGAAGACGGCCATCTTCTCGCGCAGCTCGACGATACGCTTCAGCTGCGCCCCCGTCGGCGTCTCCCGGCCGTCAAGCCAACACGAGATCGTGTATGGGGTCAGGGCCTCGCCGAACCGCCGGCCAAAGAACAGGGCGATCCGTCCTCGGTTGTCGGCGGCCGTGCCGTCGAGCCTCTCCTGGAGCACGCGCAGGAACTGGAGTTCGTCCGTCATGCTTCCTCGTTCAGCCTCTTCAGATCGTTGATGATCCTGGCCTTCGTCTTTGCTTGCCTCGGAACGTACATGCACGCCATGAAGCGGCCGGCGATGACGCCGATGGTGTCGTCGTCGAGGGCCAGGATCTCGTCGGTCGTCGTGCTCACGAGCAGCGCGGCGGCGTCGCGGATGTCGTCGGCGCGACTCACAGGGCGGGCCGGGGAGGCTCGACCCAGACGGGCTGTGCGGAGAGCAGGAGTCCACCGTCGCGGGCGGCGTCCAGAGACTCCGCCATCACGCGGCAGATGGCCTCGGCCGTCTGCACCGGGATCGCGTTGCCGATGAGGCCGCGCCAGACCTGATGGCTGTTGCCGTCCAGCTTGAGCCAGTCCCCACGGTGCCGCGCGGGGAAGCCTTGGAGGACGGCGAGCTCGAGGGTCGTCATCGGTCGGTGCCAGGTCCCGTCGAGGGCCTGGATGATCGTGTAGGTGGCCCGGGTCGTCTCGAGGTCGAGCGGCGCGCCGACGCAGACCAGTTGATCGCCCTCCATGGCCAGGTAGTGACTCGGCACTGCGAAGCGCGGGTCTGCCACGGTGTCTGCTCCGTTCTGGGGCTTCTGGACGCCCCTCACGGTGTAGCTCGGCGTCTTCCACCCGAGGACGCCATACGACCCGCCTCGGGGTGCATGGGCGAGCCGTGGGTCAGCGACCTGCGAGGGGTGATTGTGCATCGTCGCCGCCGCGATCACCGGCGCGCTCGGCTGGCGCCACCCCTTGACCCCGTGACCACCGTCGCGGCGCACGCAGTCCACGCGCGGATCAGCGTAGACGACCCGGCTGTTGTCCGGGCACCCGTGGGCGACGACGGTGGCGGCGGCGGCGCCGTCGCCCGTCACCCCATACGCGCCCGCACGCGGCGAGCAGGTCAAACGCGGATCGTTGACCGCCGCCCAGCTCTTGCCGGTGCGGGCCTCGGCGATCACCGTATGGGCGGGATCGTCCCAGTCCTCGACCCCGTACTTCCCCTGGTGGCGATTGGAACCCGGGTCGCCGTCGCCTACGCGAGGGTCCGCGATGGACGCCCAGGTGTTTCGGACGCTTCCCTCGGCGACAACTGCGTGACTCCCGGCGTTCCAGTCGTTGACGCCGAAGCCGCCGTTCTGGCGTGCCGACCGGGGGCGCAGGGCCACCGACTCGGGCAGGTCTCGCCAGTCGCCACCCGCAGGGATGCAGGCCAGGCGCAGGGCGTTCAGGGGGCTCGACTTCGAGAGCCGGTGCATGGGTCCGCCGACCTTCGAGTGCGGCAACGGGACCGGCAGCTCCCGGAACACCTCGCCGACCCCTCGGACGCGCTGGACCGGCGGGACGTAGACGAAGTCGGGGACCTGCTTCATGTGACGGGCGATCAGCAGGAAGCGCCGCCGGTGTTGGGCCAGTCCCCCAAGCTCGCCGCAGTCGTGGGTCGTCTCGCGGCAGGCGTAGCCGTAGCTCGACAGCAGCGCCTTCAGCTGGTCCAGCCAGCGCCGCGATCGCACGGTGATCCTCGGGACGTTCTCGACCAAGATCAGCGGCGGGGGGCCGTCGGGATGGGCGTTCCAGGCTTCGAGCGCGAGCCAGATGCCGCGGAAGGCGAGCTCGTTCATCGCCTGATACTTGTCCTCCTTCGCTCGCGCCGCCGGCAGGCAGCCGCTGTTGCCCTTGCAGGGCGGGGAGCTCAGGACCAGGTGCGGCCGGCGCGAGCAGACGTTCCGGAGGTCGTCCGGGCTCATGGCGCCGAGGTCGCCCTCGGTGGCGGGGTGACCCGTCAGGTACTCGTAGGTCCGGCAGGCGGCCGGGTCGGCGTCGACGGCGCCGACGCAGTCCCAGCCGGCGCGCTGAGCACCAAGCGAACCGCCGCCCATGCCAGAGAACAGGCTCAGGAATCCGTAGCTCATTCGGCCTTCCACTCGTCGATGGTGATGAACCATGGCGCGTTCTTGCGGCAGAACGCATCGTCCTCGATCCGCTTGGACGGACGCATCTCGAAGGGGACGTGGCGGATCCCCTGGTAGGTCTCGCCGGCCTTGCTCTTGAGTTCGTCGTTGAGCGGCGTCTCGCCGTCGTCGACGAGCACCCAGGTCCACCACGGCGGCGTCGGCGCCCGCGTCGTGACCGCTTCGCACTTCCTGAGGCCGGAGTCCGTGGTCAGCGTGACGGGGTTCTGAACGGCGTCGCGGAACAGCCTGGAGACCATCCCGTAGAGGCCGCCGCGAACCGGCGGGTGGACCGAGAGCGTCTCCAGCGATACGAGGACGGTCGGAACCCGCCGCTGCTCCCACCCACCGACGTAGACGACGAGGGCGTAGCCGGTGCCGACGCCGACGACGTACGGCTCGTCGGCGTAGACGTACTCGGGCACCGCAGCCAGCGCCCGAAGGGTGGCGATCTGTGCAGGGCGGGAGACCCCAGAACACGCCGACTCGAGCGAACGGGTCGCGGGCGTGGACCGCATCACGTCACGGAGGGCCAGGCGGGCCTTCGTCCGCATCTTGTGGACGTCGTCCAGGGAGTAGCGACGCCTGGGGTTCACTGGGGCCTCCGGTTGTTCTTCGGCGCCACGCCGGCCATCTTGACCCTGGACCGGACGCCGGCATCGGCCAGCGCCTCGACCATCTCGATTTCCCAAGGGAAACCGGAGTCCCAGTCGATCTCGCCAGCGGCGGCGTTCAGGCCGTCGCGGACCTCGAACAAGGCATCGGCGCGCGCCGCTGCCGCAGCGTCGTCGAGCTGGTCGCGGAGCTCGTTGTTCTCGCGGGCCAGCGCCTGGGTGTGCCGGATGAGTCGGGCGACCAGCCCCGGGGCAACGGCTCGCAGACCGACCACTGCGTCGACGATCCGCTTCTGGGTCTGCTCCGACATCTTCGCCACGGGGAGCTCGTGGAGCTGGATGACCTCGTCGGGCTTCATGATCCGATCCCCATGCGGTCGAGTCGCTCCGCGACGCCATACATGAACCGCTCGAGCGCCCCGATGATCTCCTCGGTCCCGGCGCCGTTGCGGAAGTTGTCGATCTCGGCCCAGAGGTCCGGGACCTCGAAGCCCCCGACCGACCGCGGCGGTGGGGGGGGCGGGTCGTCCTCGTCGTCCTCGACGGCACCGAGGACGGCGTCCTCGAACGTCTCGGGGTCCTCCTCGATCGGAACTCCAGAGACGGCGTCCACCTCGACGACCAGCGGCGTGTTCGGTGCTGACGACGGCTCAGCGCCGGCCGCCGACTCCGCCTGGCGAACCCGCTCCTCGAGAGCGTCACGCTCGGCGTCGGAGAGGCCTGCGAGGTACTGCATCACGATCTTGCTCATGTCTGGCATGCGTGCATCATCCGTGCTTCTATCAGGCGAGTCAAGCCAATTAGGACAGAAAACGACCTAACCGACCAGCTTTTCGGCGCGCCGCTGCGCTAGAACCCTGACCCAATGGGCCAGGACCTCGTCGGAGACCTCGAAGGCCTCCGCGATGTCGGCAAGCACGATCGTCGGCATGTCACTCTCGCCGTTCAGGTACCGTCGGTACCTGCGGATCGCGCTGTCGCTGGCGTCCTCGAGCTTCTCGGCGACCTGGCGCCCGTTCGGGAGAGCTCGCTCTCGTTGTTCGTCGACGACCTCTTGCCACGGTCGACCCGTACCCTTCAGCTCCGCCATCTTCAAGCCTCCCCCGGCCACTGCCGGATCCTCAGGTCCTCGGGCCACTCCAGGGGATTTCCCCCCTTGCCGGTGACCTCGTACTTCTCGGTGCCCTGCATTGGCCTGGAGCCCGTTTGCTTCATAAACACGGGGACGCCAGCCTCTTCGCACTGCGCGATCGCTTGCCGCAGCCACCCGATGTCACAAGGCCGCGCGCCGCGACCCGACTCCCCACCAATAATGACCCAGTCCGGCATCGGGTCCGCGGGACCACTCGGATCGCCGTAACGGTCGATGTCTGAGAAGAATGGCCAGAAGTCGACCGGCCCGAGCGCTGGCTCAAAAGAGATGAATCGGACAGCGGCGGGGAGGCTGAGCAGCTTCGGGATCCGCTCGTCGGCCGTCGCCTGATCTTCGACACTGACCCCGATCCAGACGTTCGGCAATGGCCAGGGCGGCGGGAACACCCCATCGACGCGGTTGACCAAGTTGGTGAAGTGGCGATCCTGGTCTCCCTCGCTGCCATCTCCGAGCTCGTGGGCTGCGCAGGGAAGACGTGACGGGGAGAGGCAGCCATGACACCGAGCATCGCTGCCACATACGTAAACGGCACGCTCGGGTGGAACAAGTCGGACATCGAGTTGACGAACACCTTCCGGGGGCGCCGCCAGCGCAAGGGCTCGTCGAGTTTCTCCCTCACAAGTCGAACCACGCCGTTCCAGCGGCCCTTGGTGTTCACGAGACCTTCGAAGGCACCTCCCTCGAAGCTGAATCGCTTTGCGATGGCCATCGCAAAGCAGTTCTTGCAACCAGCGCTGACGAGCGAGCAGCCCCGGAGGGGGTTCCACGTATCGGTGCACCATTCAATCGAAGATTTTCCCACGGTTACCTCAAGTTGTGACCCGAAATGAAACGACGAGGCCTGTTGCTGGCGTCATACCTTGGGAACACCTCTCCGCACCCACAGGCACAGCTGACCATGGGGTTCGACTCCCCGGGACGCCGGAGGCCCTTATCCTTCGAGCGGTGCTCGAACCCATGCTCTCGCCGCGTGAGGACATCGAGGTTCGACCAGTTGTTGTTCTGCTTGTCGCCATCCCGGTGATGAACGATCTCGCCCTTCCGAAGACGCCGACCCATCTTCGCTTCCGCTTCGAGCCGGTGTTCGTAGGCGTAACCGCGGACGTCGGCGAGATGATGGTCAGTGCCAACGCGCACCAGCACGTAACCGTTCGACGCGACAGAGCGGCCCCCGCGCCAGTTGTTGTTTTTCGGTCCGAACTTCACGATGTCCTTCGTTGGCGCCGCGGGGCCCAGGCGGGCCCCGCGGGGGGTGTCGTCAGGGGGTCTCGAAGACCACCCACTTGGTGTCGGCCAGGCCCTCGCGGAGCCGCTCGGCCGCCCAGTTCACGTACCGGATGTCGGCGCCGTCGGACATCTGACGCTTCGCCTCGAAGACGAGCTCGTTGCCGCGCTGGCTGACCGTCAGCAGGAACGTGACGTCGGTGACGTGGTCGGGGTCGCCGAACGGGATGTTCGCCTTCAGCCGGCGCGGCAGCGCGAAGACCATGCCCTTGTCCGTCTTGCTCTGGACCCGAACGACCGCGCCGTTCATCGACTGCGTGGTCTCGCTGTGGTCCAGCGCCGCCGCGGACTTCAGGTGCGCCGAGATCGTCTCGTACTGCTCGCCGAGGCAGTCCTCACCGAGCGTGTCGATCCAGGTCCGAAAGCCGACGTAGCTCATCGCGGCCGGCGGCAGGTAGGTCGTGTCGAAGGCCTTCTTGACGGAGTCCCTCGTCACCCACTCGTTGGCCCGCCGCGGCGTGTGAGCCTCGGAGTCCGACGACCGCGACACGTGGATCTCCCCCGGATCCTCGCAGGCCTTCGCCCACTCAATGAGCGCAGCGACGCTCAGGAGCGTCGGCGACGGGAGAAGCTCCCGGTCGTCGCGCGGCTGGATCTCGACGTGCTTGTTGGTGCTCGGATCGTAGAGGAAGACGCGTCCGTTGACGTCGGTGACGAGGGCCTCGGGCGAGGCCTTCGCCGCGGTACCGACGACGTCGACGAACCGCTTGAAGGTGGTGTCCAGATCCATGTTCTGTCTCCTGAGGCAGTGCCTCGTGTGGGTGGCGCTCAGTCGACCGGCCTGAGCTTCGAGTCGCCGTCGCCGTCGCCGAACAGCGGCAGCGTGGTCGCTTGGTGGGTGATCACCTTCAGCTTGTTGCCGTGGCGGTGACCGGAACGGGAGGCGCCCCTGAACCCGGGCACCTTCAGCTTGCCGCCGACCTCGTATCGGAGCCCGTCGTCGATGCGCTCGATCTTGAGCTTCAGGTCGAAGGTGATCGGCCCATCGTCACGTTCGCCCAGGTCCTGGGCCTCGAGGACCTCACGGATCTCCGTCACGTACCTCGCGAAGACGTCCTCGGCCCCGACGGCGTTGAGGCTGAGCTCCGCGACTTTCATCATCTCCTCGGGCATCGTCTACTCCTTGGCGCCTTCGCGCCCTCTGAAGTTGAGCGCGTCGTCGACGCCGATCACGACGCGCGGTTGAGGGCCGATGAACTCGGCCAGGTGCCGGTACGCGAGGCCCAGGACCTCGTCGTCGACGCGGCTGTCGTCGTCAGCGTACCTGACGACCTCGTTCTTCTCCTGGAGTCGCTGCGTGACCTGGAGCGTTGTGACCTCCATCTCACGCTTCAGCGCCTCGAGGCGCGCGGTGAAGCGACACTTCTCGTCAGCGACCCGCGAAGCCACCGACAGCAGCTTCCGTGCGACCTGTGTCGATGACCGCGCAAGCCAGGCAAGCTCGAGATGATCGGCGAAGTCGCCCGCGAGTGCTGCGACGGTATGGTCCAGGCAATCGCGGATGCTGTCCTGGGTGATCTTCGGCTCCTCGGTGTACAGCCGCACCCGCAGGATCTTCGGGGCCAGCCCCGGCGCCCAGCCCGACAGCTTCGTCGAGATCGCCTTGAAGGGGGTCAGCGGCTCCTCCACGTACTTCACCAGCAGGTCGCGGACCAGGTGACGCACCAGATCCGGCCGCGCCGCCATGCCGTCGACATCCTCCTTGCTGAGAGGGCCGAAGCTGTTGCGAGCAGTCACGTCGAAGGTGAAGCAACGGATGTCGCCGCTGTCGACGACCGGGTCCTCTTGCGCAAACTGCCAACCGAACATCACGCGCTCGGGACGCGGGTGCCTCTTCATGTCGATCTCCAGGCTACAGGGCGAGGACAGATTGCGTCCGATTGCCGCAGATGTCAAGCCGCCATCGGCAGCACCTCGCGGAGATCGATGTTCTCGTCCTCGAGGTAGATGTCGAGCGCAACGAGAGCCTTTCGGAGCAGAGTTTCCGCCAGCCAGATCGCCATGACGGCATCTTTCTTGGCCCCGGCGCCGAGCTGGTGGAACTGGTCGACGACCTCGCGGATCTTGCCCTTCGTCTCGGCGTCGCCATGCGGAAAGACCACCTTGCGGCGCTCGAACAGCGCCGCAAGGGCGGGCACGCCGACGAACGGGTCCTTGACCTCGGGACCTGTCCAATAGGCCACGAGCGGGAGGTCCTCGAGCCCGTCGACCTCGGTGGCGAGGAAGGCGCCGGCGCTGTTCTTCTCCATGTGGACGCCAAAGCACCAGCCGTTCCGGATGTAGTCGATGATCGAGCCCTCGACGGTTCCGGGCGGCGGTGCCCAGTAGGAGTACTCCTGGACGATCTGGAGCGCCTTCGTCCGCGGGCTCCCACCGCGCCGGAGCTCCACGTCGAGCAGGTATCGGCGCCGCGTCACGACGTCGGCCGCCCACGTTGCAACGACTTGCCAGTCGGTGTTCGCCTGCTCGGCGTGCTTCTCGTCCGTCACGAACGCCGGGTCCACGCCCTGGATGATGAGCAGGCGACGTGGCCAGGGACCACGGTGGATCTTCAGGTCCTTCCCGGCTTCGCAGGCGTCCTTGAGCCACTCGAGTCGGAAGTGGGCATGCTCGTCGCTCCGGACGTTGCCCTGGTACTCACGCTCGAAGTTCGTGTACCCGAGGCCCTCCTCGGTAGCCATGCCCTCGCGCTCGGTGAGCAAGAACTTCAGCGGCCGCCGCTCGGGCCACAGAACCTCGTAGTCCCCCTCGATGTGCCAGTCGAGGATGATCTCCCGGCCATGCTCGTCGTACCCGTAGATCGGGTGTGTCCGGGTCATGTCCGGCCACTTCACGATCGCCTGGTCGCCACCGTTCGGCGAGCTCCCGAGAACCCGGAAGGTCGGGTTCTTCAGGAGATGCTCGTAGAGGTCGTCGTGATGCTTCCGCGTGCCGATGACGACCATGAAGCCGCCGGGGTTCAGCATCGGCGTCAGCGTGGACATGAACCACGTCCGATGCTTCTCCCGCATCGTCGGCGACCCGACGTCCTCGTAGTTCTGGGGGTCGTCGACGAGGATCAGGTCGAAGTGACCGCCGGTGATGGCGCCGGTCATGCCGACCGCTTCGATGGTCGGATCGACGAAGTTGGCCCCTCGGAGGACCTGGACCTTGTTCGTGCCCCACTTCGTCAGGGCCTTCCGCTCCTCCTTGGTCTCAGGGAGGAACGGCCCGAACCCTTCGTCCGGCGCCGAACACCAGTCGGCCTGGATCCGGTCGCTCAGGAGCAGGGCCTTGACCCTCTGGAGCCTCTTCTCGGCAACCGGTCCACTCTCGCACACGATGAGGACTCGGATGTCCCGATCGAGGCATACAGCCCAGGTTGCCAGCGTGATCACGGCCTCCGTCTTGCCGTGTCCGCGAGGCGCGATGAAGACTGCCTTGGCCTTCGTCGGCTCGGGCGTGTCGAGCGTCGCCCGCGCCGCCTCTTACTCGTCCTGGAGTTGCGTAAGCCACCGCTCCCGGTGGCGCGCATACTCCATCTCGCAGTACTCGACGTCGAAGTAGAGGACCGAGTCGGCCGCTAGCTCACGCCGCTTCTTCGGGTCCTCCCTCTCCTCCTTCTCGAGCTCGTCCCAGTCGTCCGCGTCCGGCTCGAAGTAGAAGTCGGCGGCGTCAAGCAAACTCGGAGACTTCGGCATCGATCACGTCCTCGTCTTCGTCCTCGGGAGCTGGCAAGCGGCCGGTGCGCGCCATGGCGAGCTGGCGCGCGAAGACCCGCTTCTGATCTCGAGTCAGCTTGTCCAGCTTCGACTTCTTGCCGTCGTCGCGGGGGCCCACCGAGATGTCGACGCTCGTCTTCTTGCCCCACTTGTCCCCGTGACGATGCTCGAGGAACGCCGCTGCGGCACGCCAGTCGGTGTCGAAGGCCTTCGTCCAGGCCTTCAGCGCCTTGTCTTCGATGAAGCTCTCGGCCTCACCGAACTCGCGGAAGAAGTCGGCGGCGACGCCCTTGTCCATTTGGCGGCCGTATTCGAGGTACTCGTAGAGGTCTTCTTCCTCGATCCCCGCGAACTTCGCCGCCGAGGATGGATAGTGGCCGGCCTTCATCGCAAGGAGAACCTGCTCTCGAGTCTCCTTCGAGAACAGCGCAACCAGCCGGCGCGACGACGACACAAGACCTCCTCTTGCGGCGCCCGGTCGGCGCCGCGATGGACCATCTTACCTCAGAGCTCTCGGACAGCCGCAAGGATGGCGACCGTGACGACCACGCCGCCCAGGAAGCCCATCCCGACCAGGAACGCCTCGTGTCGGTACCAGGGCGCCTCCTCCACGGCCTCTCGGCAGGCGCTCGCGACGCTCTCCTTCTCCTCCTCGCAGGCCGCGAGTTCCTCGGCGGCCTGGATGCGAGTGATCTCCACCTCGACCTTCGACCGCTCGAGCTCGGCTCGCAGCCGGGGCACGGTCTCCGTGGACGCCCGGAACCACTCCGTGACGGTCGCTGTCGGCCCGAGAGTGCCCTCGCAAAGGGTGTCGGCAGGCACCCACCCCGCGGCCGTCTTGACGCACCACGAGAGCGGAGTCGACGGGCACGGGCCCAGCCTGACGAACTGGGCACATGGCCGCGCCGGCGACGACGACACCGTGAGGCAGACCAGCATGAATGCGATGAGGACTCTCATAGGTGGCGGTTGAACTCCGACTCGGGGTCGTCCTGAGAAAGCGCGACATCGGTTCGCTTCGCCTGCTCATCGATGACCTTATCGGCGGCGGCCTTCTTGGCGTCTGCCGCTGCCCGCGCGTCATCGGCGCGCGCCCGCGCGCGGGCAACCGCGATTCGGCGGGCGGCGGCCGCGTCAGAGATCGCCCGCTCGAGTCCCGCCCGGGCCTCGGCGGCGGCACGCTTGGCGCGCTCGTTGTGGAGCACAGCGGCGAGCAGCGCCAGCAGCAGGACAAGGCCCAAGACCAGCCAGAGCGACTTCTCCTTCAGCCAGGCGCCCGCCACCTTGAACCAGGCCGTCACTCCTCGCCCTCGTGGGGACCGCGAGGCACGTTGAGCTTCGAGAGCCAGCCGGTGAAGTTCTGCTTCCAGGCAGCCACGATCATCGTTGCGAAGCCGCCCGCGATGCAGCCGATGAGGGCGCCGACGCCGCCATGCCAGGCGAACCCGATGATCACCGGGTAGACGATCGAGAGAATCGGCCATACGCGCCGCATGATTCGCGGCCGCGGCGGCTCCTTCAGTGCGTTCCGCCACCGGGCTGACCACACCAGGCGGAAGACCGCCTTCGTCAGGCCGACGAGGCCGTACGCAGCACCGCCGAGGATGGCCGCCAGGATCAGGACGTCGGCGAACATGGGGAGGTCGGTGATCATGGCTTCTTCTCCACGTTTTTCAGGACCCTCAGGACCCGCTTGTACATGTCGGTGTTGGCCTT
>CALJKZ010000200.1 GCA_937983085.1 uncultured Gemmatimonadales bacterium | reverse complement strand
CCTAGACCCAGTCGAAGCAGCCCAGCAGCATGTTGGGCCGGTCGCCGGCGAACAGCGGCGCGTGCATCGACTCGAAGGTCATCCAGGTGCGGCCGGGCCGCCAGCCGATCTCGCCGGCGGCGAAGGTCGGCCCGGGCCGCAGCGCCGCCAGGTCGCCCAGGGTGCGGATGCTCTCCTTCTGGATGGAGTTCCGGGAGCGCACGGAGAGCTCCGCGAGATCCTCGATGGGACGCTCGAAGAGGTCCTGTAGACGCTCGGGCACGGGGGACGCCCCGGGAGGCGTCACCTCGGGAATGCCGCCCTCTCCGAAGTACAGCATGTACTCCAGGTGCTTCCGAACCAACTCGGCTGCGTAGGCGACGGCTCCCTCGGGATCGATGGATCCATCGGTCTCGATGTGGAGCGTCAGGCGGTCGAAGTCCGTCCGCTGACCTACCCGCGTCTCCTCGACAGAGAAGTTCGCCCGGCGCACGGGGTTGTAGATGGAGTCGATGCGCACGAGGTCCACGGGAGCGCCCTTG
The DNA here is from genome assembly GCA_937983085.1 of uncultured Gemmatimonadales bacterium. Classification (GTDB taxonomy): domain Bacteria; phylum Gemmatimonadota; class Gemmatimonadetes; order Longimicrobiales; family Gaopeijiaceae; genus UBA2589. Next base: position 2,245 of record CALJKZ010000200.1, on the reverse strand, counting down.
GGGATCTCGTGGGCGTCGGCGAGGACGAAGCCGCGACCCTTGTTCACGTGGAGCTCCATGTTGAGGGAGCGATCCTCCTGCAGCGTGAACAGGTGATGGTCCGGATCCATGATCGCCGCCCCGGAAGGCGCCTGGATCATGGACGCGGTCACCGGCCCGGCCTTGTCGACTTGCAGCTCGAGCACGCCCTCTTCGACGTCGTCGTCGAGGGTGACCACCAGAGACTTCAGGTTCTGGATCACCTGGTGGACGTCCTCGACCACCCCCTGGATGGTCTGGTGCTCATGCACCACCCCGTCGATCCGGAACGCCCATACCGCGGCGCCACGGAGGGACGAGAGCAGCACCCGCCGCACCGAGTTGCCCAGCGTGTGGCCGAAGCCCCGCTCGAGCGGCTCGATGACGAACTGAGCCGACCGCGCTCCCTCCTGAGGGTCGACGTTCTCGACGCGCTCGGGAAGCACGAGTCCGTTCAGATCTATCTCCACATTGTCCTCCTGAATGTACCGTTACCGGCAGCGGGCCCGACGAGGCACGCCGACGAGTGCATTACTTCGAGTACAGCTCCACGATGAGCTGCTCCTGGACCGCCAGCGGGATGTCCTCCCGGGTCGGGGTCCGAACCATTCGACCCACACGCTGCTTCTCGTCGAGAGCCAGCCAGTCGAGGAGCGTCGGGCGCGTCCGCGCCTCCAACGCCGCTTCCACCGGCAGGATGTCCTTCGACTTCGGCTTGATGGAGATCTCGTCGCCCGCCTCGACCTTGTAGCTCGGGATGTCGACGATCCGTCCGTTCACCTCGACGTGACGGTGCCGAACGAGCTGCCGCGCCGCGTTCCGGCTCTGAGCGAAGCCCATGCGGAACACGATGTTGTCGAGGCGCGATTCCAGGGCGATGATGAGGTTCTCACCCGTGACGCCCGGAATGTGGTTGGCGTGCTCGAAGAGGTTGCGGAACTGCTTTTCGGCGAGCCCGTAGATCCTCTTCACCTTCTGCTTCTCACGGAGCTGCACCGCGTAGTCCGACTGCTTGCGGCGGCGGGCCTGCGCAGGGCCGTGCTGGCCCGGCGGGTAGGCACGGCGCTCGATGGGGCACTTCTCCGTGTAGCACTTCTGACCCTTCAAGAACAGCTTCTGGCCTTCGCGGCGACAGAGCTTGCAGACGGGTCCTGTGTAGCGTGACATGCGTTTCGGCCTGCTCCTTAAACCCTGCGCTTCTTCGGCGGCCGGCACCCGTTGTGGGGCAGCGGCGTGACATCGATGATCGACTTGATGAAGAGTCCAGCGGAGGCGAGGGCCTGGATGGCCGACTCACGTCCCGAACCCGGGCCCTGAACGCGAACATCGACGCGCTTCACGCCCATGCTCGCGGCCTCACGGCCGACTTGCTCTCCTGCGACGGTGGCCGCGAAGGGCGTCGACTTCTTCGAGCCCTTGAATCCCGCCTTGCCCGCACTCGCCCAGGCGATTGCGTTCCCTGACGTGTCCGTGATCGTGATGACCGTGTTGTTGAACGTCGCCTTGACGTGGGCGATGCCGTCGGCCTCCACGACCTTTTTCGACTTCTTCGGACGACCTTGTTTGGGCTTTGCCACCTGTGCGATTCCTCGTTGCTTCGGGTTCCTGCGGTGCGATTCGCTCCCTTGGCCCGGACGACACCGTTCGACGGCGCGGCACGGGAGGGGCGCTGAACTTCCTTCCCTTCCGTATTACTTCTTGGGCGGCGCCTTCTTACCGGCGATCGCCTTCCGCTTGCCCTTGTGGGTGCGAGCGTTCGTGCTGGCCCGCTGACCGCGGACCGGAAGGCCCCTGCGGTGACGGAGGCCGCGATAGCAGCCGATGTCCATGAGACGCTTGATGTTCATGCACCGCTCCGTGCGGAGAGCACCCTCCACCTTGAAATTCCCCTCGATCTGTCGGCGAAGGCGGTTCACCTCGTCGTCGACCAGATCCTGGGTGCGCATGTTCGGGTCGATCCCCGTCGCCTCGATGATCTGACGGGCCCGGGTGTCGCCGATCCCGTAGATGTAGGTGAGGGCAACCTCGATGCGCTTGCCTCGCGGCAGGTCGACTCCAGCGATACGTGCCATGCTTTAACCTTGCCGCTGCTTATGCTTGGGATTCCGCGAGCAGATAATGCGCACCACGCCGCCTCGGCGGATGACCTTACAATGCTCGCAAATCGGTTTAACGCTGCTTCGGACCTTCACTTCTCGTCTCCAATCCGTTTATGGCAGAGCTAGAA
>CALJKZ010000199.1 GCA_937983085.1 uncultured Gemmatimonadales bacterium | reverse complement strand
GCGGCCCCCGGATGAGGGGCTACACCATTTTTCGCGGCAGATGGACATGCTGCCGATGGAGGACAAGCTGAAGGGGAACGCCCCAGGCACATGGGTGCCCAACAGGCTGTTTAGGCCCGTGCGGAATGCACCAAGCTGCGCCGCGCCTCCTGCACCGAAGTTGAAGCGGCGGGAGCTCGCCAGGTTTGCCGATCCGTCGGCATTGGCGAAATCCGCATCATCGGCGACAAGGGCGCCGGACGCATCGTACACACGGGCGTGTAGGGTGAACTGAGACGTGCTCACCCGACGGATCTCCTGCTCGATCCGATACGTTCGGTTCTTGCTCAGATTCGCGTACCAGAAGGAGTCGGGCCAAGGGTTGCTGTTGGCTGCGTTGGAGACGGTGAGACGCAGATCGAACGTGCCATCTCCGCGGGTTTTGATCACGTGCGACCAATTGCGGAGGCTGTAGTCGTCCGCGTCCTGCGTGCCGTGCGTCTGAGGGTCGTCCGAATAGGAATCGGGTACGGTGATGCGGATGTAGTAGCGGTAGTACAGGCTCTGGCCCACACCCGGAATCGGGATGTATCCATCCGACGTCCGGAACTGGGGTTGAGCCGCGCGTACGAGGCCGCTACCGAAGTTGTCCGCGTTCACCTTGAGAACGTTCGCCGAGGGAAAGTCGAGGCCTTCGGTATTGGTCGGGACGACTTCCAACAATCCCGAGTTGTCGAGCATGAACGTCCACGGCTTGGCCTTGTCGCCGTCGGCGAGAGTGTGCGCTGACCGCCCCACGCCGCTGCTCCAATCGGAGTTGAACACGAACTGCGGAGGCGCACCCGTCGGAGCCGTCACGGTCACCATCGCCGTGTCGGACGAGAGCCCACCGGACGTGTCGATAGCGTGGTAGACGACCACGTAGCTTCCTGCCGCTCCGTATCTGCGTCCACCGGGATCATCAACCGTCGCCTGCGTCCCGTCACCGAAGTCCCAGAGGTGGCTCGCCAGGACGCCGCTCGGATCACTCACGCTTCCCTGAAAGACGACGGCCTGACCGAGGGTGATCGATGTGCCGCTCGTCGGGCTATCGATGGTAGGAACCGGAGCCTGGCTCGCGGCGGCGACCGTGACCGTCAGGCTGGCCGGTGGGGAAAGGGCCCCTTCGTCGTCGACGGCCTGATAGCGGACGGTGTACGTGCCCTCCGATGCATAGGTGTGGGTGGGATTCAGGACCGAGGCGGCCTGACCGTCGCCGAACGTCCATTGGTGGCTACTGATGCTCCCGTCGGCGTCGATCGCGGTGCTTCGGAACTCCAGGTCGACACCAGGGCTGACGATCGTGTCGGTCGACGGCCCGATGATGTCCACGGCCGGAGGCACGTTCAGAACGCTGACAACGTTGAGCGCTCGGCTGTCACTTGCAGCGGCCCCGTTGTCGTCGTACGCGGTGAATGTCACCTCGAATGCGCCTTCGGACCCGTACACTCGTGCCCCGGGGACAAGGACACTCGACGTGCCTCCGTCACCGAAGTCCCACTCGTACCGAGTGACCGATCCGTCTGAATCCGAGGCCGTGCCCTCGAAGTGCAGGGTATCACCCACCATGATCGTGGATGCTCCCGCCGGCGAGATGATCGAGACGATGGGCGGTGTGTTGGCGGTGACGTTCGTCGTCGTGACAGAGGCCGTGCTTCGAACGTTCCTGATCTTGGCGATGGCGTTCGCGTTCCCGACGCCCACCGCCGTCACCGTGCCGTCGGAGGACACCGTGGCGACCGACTCGTCGGAGGAGAGCCAGGACACCGTCTCCCCATCGACGGGGTTCCCGAAGACATCCACTGCTGTCGCTCCCACCCGCCAGCTCCCGTTGGTCGGGATCGCCATCGAAGGTGGGGAGAGCGTGATCGCGGCTACCCCCCCTGGCTTCGCTCGTGACCAGAAGTCCGAGCGGCGGGCCGATGCGGAGGTCGTCGTTTCTTCCTGCCCTGATACGGAGGCGGGTGACTCGATCTCGGCGCTGACCCATTGGAGCCGTGCCCTCGGACCCATCTGCCAGTCGACCGAGGCGAAGCCCAGCGAGTCCGTGGACGTGGTGACAGCGTCTGATGCCCGCGTCCCGCTCACCCTTCCCGCCCCGCCTGAGAACGCCCACTTCACCGGGACCTCGGCCACCGGCGTCCCCGCGCTGTCCAGCGCTTGCACCACGAGGGATTCTCCGAGGTAGCGCCCAACCGTTGCCTCCTGGCCGTTTCCAGAGACGGCGCGGAGGAGGGTGGCCTGAGTTGCCGGCGAGGGATCAGGGTTCTCTACGGAAGTGACGGTGCTGTCGCCACAGGCTGCGAGGAGGGTGACTGCGGCGATGCGGGACCAGCGTGTCATGATTCGAAGACCATGACGAGCGACCGCCCCCCCCGGGGTCGTTTGTTGCTGCATGCGGAAAAATCTCCTGGCCATCTCGCGGCCCCACTCGTGAGTGAGACCTTAATTGAAAAGGACCGGGCCGCCAACGGACTCGTGGATCTCACGAATGAGCTGGCGACCCGGCCGGCTTGGCGATCCGCGTGGATCACCGTAGCCCCGATGGCTCTGCGTCACCGTCTTTCGAACGGCTTTGCTCTGAGCAGCATGTACTTCCGCACCGACGGACCCGGCGGAAACCAGCCTCCTTGCAGCAAGAAGGGTGCCATGATGAACGCAGCTACGAGCCGATGATCAATCTTGCCGCGGGCCCCTCTGGAGCCGATCGAACTCCTCGCGTGCGAGTACCAGCTTGCCTTCGTCCCAGGAATCCTCCAGCTCGACCCCGAGCCCGTCGGCCATCCGGTTCACGTAGTTGTAGTATGACGTGACGTGGGCGATGTCGTGGATGGCGGTGTCGTCGAAGCCATGTTCGCGGAGAGCCTCCACGTCGCCAGCCTCGACCGCGTGGGGATGCCGGGTAAGCTTGACCGCGTAGTCGAGCATCGCGCCGTCCGCCGTAACCAGACCGGCGCCCACCCGGTCGCCTCGCGCCAGTGCACGGACGACCGCTTCGTCACTTCCCAGCCGACGGAGTCCCGCCCCGTGGTGGTTGATTCAATAGAAGCAGTCGTTCGACGCGGACACCGTCAGCGCGATCATCTCCCGCTGGACCTCGGTGAGGGGCGACGGGCCCCGCATGGCGTGCTCGTAGAGCTGGAGGTGGTGGCGAAGAGCCGGAGGGTTCACGGAGTGGACCCAGACGATGTTGTCGACGACACCGTCCTCGTCGGCGAGCTGGGCGTGAAGACGACGGTCGGCCGGCGAAAGCGTCGATGGGTCCCGGTAGTCGATATAGGCCATGGCGAGGCAACGTGGGCCGCGGCGGGAAGGTGTGGCAAGCGGACGGGGTGCGGCACCCCGCACCCCGCCGATCACTCACCCCTGAGCGCTCCCATGGGATGGAGCCCTGCGGCCCTACGAGCCGGCAGGTAGTTGGCCACGAACGCCACGACTAGGAGCAGAGCCGTGACGAACAGGTAGATCCACGGGTCGGTGGAGCTGACCCCTACGAGGATGCCCGCTACCAGGCGGGCGCCCGCCAACGACAGCACGAGCCCGAGTGCCGCCCCCGCGAGGACGAGCTTCATCCCCTGGACCAACACCTCCCGAACGACCTTGCCGCGTTCGGCACCCATGGCCATCCGAATGCTGATCTCCTGGCGACGCTGACCTACCGAGTAAGAAATGACCCCGTAGATCCCGGCGATGGCCATGAGGAGCGCCACCGTCGCGAAGATGGCGTTGAGCCAGGACCTGGCCCTCCTGGCCAAGAGCGACTAGCGCAGGCTCGTCTCCAGTGGCGTCACACTGTGGGCGGGCAACCGCACGGCGAGCGCCGCGGGCCCCCCA